>DATCEJ010000391.1:0-2013 GCA_036510135.1 Roseiarcus sp.
CGCAAGGAACGAGATCCCGGACGTCCTCCGAATCCGCCCGATCTCGCTGCGCGCCTTCGACGCCTTGGGCGACA
Source organism: Roseiarcus sp. (assembly GCA_036510135.1). GTDB lineage: Bacteria > Pseudomonadota > Alphaproteobacteria > Rhizobiales > Beijerinckiaceae > Roseiarcus. The sequence goes on from DATCEJ010000391.1 coordinate 75, forward strand.
TGGTCGACGCCGATCTCACCGAAGGCGACCTTGAGCCCGCGATCGAGCGCCTGTTCGCCAATCCTGAAGCCGCCTATATCCATGCGCATTACGCCAGGCGCGGTTGCTATGCGGCCAGGATCGACCGGGTGTGAGGTGAGTCGGCGTTGCGCCGGTGCGCCGCGTGACTTAAATCCATCCGACTTGAACGACGCTGAGGTCTCATGCCTTCTGTCCGCCAACCCGCCATCTTCGTGCCCCACGGCGGCGGCCCGTGCTTCTGGATGGATTGGCCGCCGCCCTTCGGCCCGCATGCATGGGACGGCCTGCGCGACTACCTTGCCGGCGTTCTGAAATCGCTGCCCGAGCGGCCAAAGGCGTTCCTGATCGTCACCGCGCATTGGGAGGCGGACAAGCCGACGGTGAGCGTCAACCCCAAGCCCGGCATGCTCTACGACTATCAAGGCTTTCCCGAGCACACCTATAAACTGAGTTATCCGGCGCCTGGCGATCCCGAGCTGGGGAGGCAAGTCAAGCGCCTCGTCGAAGCGGCCGGTCTGGCCATCGCGACCGACAGCGAGCGCGGCTTCGACCACGGCGTGTTCGTGCCCTTCCTGATCGTCGATCCGAACGCCGAGATCCCGGTCGTGATGCTGTCGCTGCGCAAGGACCTCGATCCGGCGTTTCACATCAAGCTCGGCAAGGCGCTTCAGCCCTTGCGCGATCAGGGCGTCGCGATCATCGGCAGCGGCATGAGCTTCCATGACCTCCGCCATTTCCGCGACGGCGACACGACCGCCTCCGCCGCGTTCGACGCCTGGCTCGACGAGACGGTGAAGGCGCCGGAAGCGGAGCGCGAGGCGCGGCTTGCGCAATGGGACAAGGCGCCCTCGGCGCGCGCCTGCCATCCACGCGAGGAGCATCTTCTGCCGCTGATGGTGGTCGCCGGCGCCGCCGGTAACAGCAAGGGGACGCGCGAGTTCAACGCCAGGATCGGCGGCAAGATGATCTCGGGGTTCCGGTTCGGGTGAGGCGTCGATTTAAGGCGGAGAGACCGTTTCGTTTGGCGAGCGCGCAGCGGGGCTCTTCGCTCGCAAAACGGCTTCCCCTTTGATCGACCGGGAGCCAAGAACAAGCGCGACGAGGCGAGCCGAGCCTCTGCGCATGCCGATACGGCCGACGCCTCGGCCATTCTCCCGCCAAAGCTGCGACGACAGCGGAGCGCCAGACTCGAAAGTGAGCTGGAGCACAGCGCCGGCGCCAAAATCGCGCTATCGCGAAGGTCAGGCGCGAGTTCTTGACACGTTTGCTGGCGCGCGCCTTGCAACAGTTCGTTAACGGAAATGTGAAGATTATAGATATACTTGTCACAAATTGGTCTTGGGGTGTGGACACCGACCTCAATGAACGCCGTGATTCTCTCCCTCAGCCCAGAAGTCCGCGAAGCGGCGCTCGATCTCAAGGCGCTGCGCAGAAAGATCAAAGAGGCCGGCCAGCAGGCATACGAGTGGTTTCCAGCCGAGGCCAACGCACGGCGCCGGATGCTCTGCCTAAGCCTTGAGCAGCCCGTCGATGAAGCAACGCTCAGCAGCCGGCAAACGCCGCCGCCCAAGCCGGGCGAAGGGTTCCTGAAGCTGGCGAGAAGCTCAAGGGGCTAACCCCCAGCGCCTCAATGCGGTTTGAGCGACGTCGGTTCGAGGGCGGGGTGGTTCTTGTACGGCTCCGGCCGAATAAAAAAGTCTAGCGCAGATTGCATTTGGGTCGACCGGGCCTTTGTCGCCGCGCGCGATAGCCCGTCATGAGAAGGGCGTTCTTCCGAACGCCCTTTGGAGCGCGGCCCGCGCGGTCAGTGACCGCGTTTACAGCGCTTGAGTCGAAGGAATTGGCGTCTGCTCTAAGGCGCGCTGCGTTCCGATGGAATCGTCATATGTGGACGGCCCCCGTTGGCAAGCGGTTTTTT
>DATCEJ010000392.1:0-2279 GCA_036510135.1 Roseiarcus sp.
TCCAGCATTGAGATCCGGCCCGCGCTCCTGGAGGACGCCGCCAGGATCCGCGATCTGACGCGCGCGGCCTACGCCAAATGGGTCGCGTTGATCGGGCGCGAGCCGTTGCCCATACAGGCGGACTATGAGCGCGCGGTGGCCGAGCATACGATTGACCTTCTCATCGTCGACGGCGGGCTAGCCGGCCTCGTCGAGACGATCCTGCGACCCGATCATCTGTGGATCGAGAATGTCGCGGTTGCGCCGGAACGACAGAGCAGGGGTTATGGGCGCCTGTTGCTTGCTCACGCCGAGAAGCGCGCGGTCGAGGCCGGGCGATTCGAAATTCGACTGCAAACCAATCAGGCTTTTGCAGCCAACCTCGCGGTCTATGCAAAGCTGGCCTACGCGGTCGACCACACCGAGCCGTTTCGAGGCGGGACAATCGTCCATATGAGCAAGCGGATCGAGCCGCCATTGGCCCGCGCAGACGCCGCAACGGGAGGCCGCCCGTCAGCTTGACGGCTCGCGCGGACAGTTCCACGATTGCAACCATGAAAACCGCGCCGCGAAAATTTGAGCTGACGGCGGACATTCTGCTGCGGGCCTATTCGATCGGCGTCTTTCCGATGGCCGAAAGTCGTGACGCCAAGGACTTGTTCTGGGTCGAGCCGCAGGAGCGCGGTATCTTCCCGCTCGACGGGCTTATCGTCTCGCGCAGCCTCGCCAAGACAGTGCAGTCGGATCGCTTCCGGGTGGTCGCCGACCGCGCGTTCGAAACAGTCGTACGCGCCTGCGCGGAGCGTGAGAAAACCTGGATCAACGACGAGATCGTGCGACTCTACGGCGAATTGTTCGCCGCCGGTCATGCGCATTCAGTCGAGGCCTACGAGGGTGACACGCTGGTCGGCGGCCTTTACGGGGTGAGCCTGCGCGGCGCCTTCTTCGGCGAAAGCATGTTTCATCACGCCCGCGACGCCTCGAAGGTTGCGCTCGTGCATCTGTTCGCGCGCCTTCGGACCGGCGGCTTCCGATTGCTCGACGCACAATTTTCGACCGAGCACCTGGCGAGCCTCGGCGCGGTGGAGATTTCGCGCGACACGTTCAGGTTCCGGCTCGCCGAAGCGCTCGACGTTCAGGCGGATTTTGCCGCCTGGCCAGCTGAGGTTTCAATGAGCGGCGCCGATGCGCTTTGTCGCGCGCGACGTCGGCATGGAAGTTGCGGCGGGTGATTCACCGAGGCGGAGCGACGTTCGGGCCTGACGGCGCGAATAAAATGAGGTTTGGACAGGCGGCATGGCGGCGTTCGACGAGATGGGCATTGCGTCGGGCGAGACGAGGCCGCTTTATCGCCAAGTCGCTCGCTGGCTCGAAGAAACGCCGCCCGAACTGCTCGCCTCTCGCCGCGCCCAGGCGGAATATATGTTCCGCCGCATCGGCATCACTTTCGGCGTCTACGGGGACAAGGACGCCGCCGAGCGCCTGATCCCGTTCGACATCGTTCCGCGTCTCATATCGCAGGCGGAATGGCGCAAGCTTGAGGCCGGGCTGACGCAGCGTGTGCGGGCCCTCAATATGTTCCTTACCGACATCTACGGAAAGCGCGCCATTTTCCGGGAACCGATCATCCCGCCCGAATTGATTCTGCGCAATCCTTACTATCGACCGGAAATGATCGGCCAGCGCGCGCCGCACGACATTTGGGTGCATATCGCCGGCATCGACATTGTGCGGGTCGACGCGGACGAATTCTACGTCCTCGAGGACAACGCGCGCACGCCGTCGGGCGTGTCGTACATGCTGGAAAATCGCGAAGTGACGATGCGACTTCTGCCCGACCTGTTCGCGCGGCACAGCGTCGCTCCGGTGGACGATTATCCCGACCAGTTGCTTGCCTGTTTGCGCTCAGTCGCGCCGCGGCTCAATGGCGGCGAAGCGACGATCGTTATCCTGACGCCGGGCGCGTTCAATTCCGCCTATTACGAGCACTCGTTTCTCGCCGACAAACTCGGTGTGGAACTCGTCGAGGGCCGGGATCTGTTCGTCGAGGATGACCAGGTTTTTATGCGCACCACGCTTGGGCCCCGCCGGGTCGATGTCATTTATCGGCGGGTCGATGATGATTTTCTGGATCCCTTAGTCTTCAATCCGGCCTCGGTCTTGGGCGTGCCCGGATTGGTCGGCGCCTATTTGGCGGGCAACGTGACGATCGCGAATGCAATCGGAACCGGAATCGCCGACGACAAGGCGATTTACTGCTATATGCCAGAGTTGATCCGTTTCTATCTTTCCGAGGAACC
>DATCEJ010000393.1:0-5315 GCA_036510135.1 Roseiarcus sp.
GGCCCTCGCGCGCGTCGAGTTCGGCCTGGGCGCGCACCTGCGGGCTGCCGAGCGTACGGTGCCACTCGTCATAATCGAGCCTTTTCACGGTCTCGTAAGCCTCGCGCAAGCGCTTCGCGTGGTAGGGCCTGACGGCTTCGGGAACGTAATGGACGTAATCGGGCCGCAGGAAGAAGTTGCGGGCAAGAATGTGACGGCCGAGCAGATACATCATCTCGGTCTGGCGATTGGAGGCAGCCGAGCCGGTCGGGGCTACCTCCTGAAGGTTGAGAACGATGATCCGGGCCGACCCAAAATCAAGCTTGGTCGGCTGGTTGAGAATCGGATATTTGCGGATCGCGTCATAGATGTAGCGAGCGAACACGGCTGAGACGCTTTCCGCCGTCGTCTGAATCTTGAGTTCGGCGAACATGTCCTGCACCTGATCGGAGCGTGACGCCGCGATCAGGTCCTCGAGCACCGGCACCGCATGGCGCTGAGCGATCTCGGCGAGCCGGAACTCCTCATGCTCGCAGAGCGCGTTGACGACATCGCGCCAGATCGCGTCTGTCGGATGGAGCTTGACGCCATGCTCGTCGATCGCCCTGTCGACTAGGGGCTCGACTCCTTTCCGGTAGCGCTTCGGCGCGCCGTCCGGGACTTCGGTGCAGCGCCGATAGGCTTCATCGATCACGAGCGAAACCATCTGCGCCATGCCTTCGAACGGCGTCGTCTCGTCGGGCGGCAGGGTCAGAAGCGCCAGAAAATTTTGCAGGAACGCCTTTTCAAGCGGCAGCGGATATTCGCAGCCGACCTGCAGATCGAAAGCATTGAACTCGTAGCCCGGCGCAAACTGCATGGTAGTGAAGATCGCCTCATGCCGCCGCGATGGGCCAAGCGCCTCCTGAATGAGCCGCACGAAGCCTTCCGCCGAAGGTCCGATGTCGAGCTTGCCGATCAGCGGCAGCTTGGCCTTCGAGCCGCCGAGGACCGCCGACGAAAGGCAGAGCCCGATATTGATGGTGTTTGCGAGCACCGACTTGCCGGAGCCGGGCGGGGCCACGAAAATGTCGATCATCAACGGCCGCATCGAGCCGCCGGAGGGATCGTAGGGCCAGATCGCTCCGTTAGGCAGCCGAAATAGCACCGACCCCCGCTCCCAGGGCGAGATCGTGTGCGACCATGGAAGGAGCGGCAGCGCCTCGCCAATCGGCGCCAGCGACGGATTGCCGGTCGAAGCAAGCGCGAGTCCCGGCACTGAGCTCATCACGCCGTCGAGTGGATCCCCGGCGATCCGGGCCGTCTTGCAATTGCCCCAGCCCTCGATCCGTTGCGCGAGCGTGGATGCGCGCCGGCGTAGTTTCCGGCTCTCGCCGATCGGCGCCCAGGTCGCGAAGGACGCCCGCAGCTTGACCGAGATGTGATTGTCCTGCTCACGCATCTGACGCAACGACGCAAAGGCGCGCTGAAGATCGCGGTTCGCCGGGAACATCGCCAAAAACGACGATCCGATCTCCTTGAACCCCATGCCGGTCTTGCCGCCACCCTCGAGGATGAAGGCGGCGCGCCACGGCAGCCGGTCCTGACCTAACCAGCTCGCGAGCTCGACGAACGGGCGAGGATCCTCCGGCCCGATCACCATGTCGACGCTCGCATATTCGTTCTCGCCGATCTCGACTCGCTGGCCGCCATGCGTCACCGCATCGATGCGAAAGAGCTGGCTCCGGATCGACGGCCACAAGAGACCCGCCTTGTCAGGATGCTTGACGTCATCCTCGGGCAGGCGCGGCATCACTTTGTCGCCGATCAGCGTCGGCTTCCACTTCGAGCCAGCCGTCTCCCGGTAGAGCGCCTCGCGGGCCAGGATGAGGGCTTCACTTGCGGCAAGCTCTGTCGCGGCCACTTCGGCGCCGTGTAACGCCGCCATCACCCGGTTGACGAAGCCGGCATGGTGGGCGGCCATGAGCTCCGAGCGGAGAAAGAACCGCTGTGCATCGCCAATCCTCGGAACAGCTTTCGCCGCCGCCGACTTCTCTTGCCTCATCTGCTTCTGTTCTTCCTTGGTCAGCACCGCACGGCGCGTCCACAGGACGAAGCACGAGGTCTCCCAGCGCATCGTCTGACTCCAGAGGCGTAGGCGCTCGTCGAGAATGTCGGCGAGGTCGAGGCCGACTTCACGCCCAACACGGCGGCAGGACTCCATATTGATCCGGTCGATCTCACGCTCGGCCATGTCGGGGTCCGAGAGATACCAGCCGACGATCGCGTTGCCCTTCGCTTCGAGCGCGCCCGACAGATCGAGGCGTAGGCCGTTGGCGAGCCGCGTGATGTCGTCGCGCGTCGCCATGCGCTTCATGCCGCCGATGCGGACGAACGTGCAATAGTCGCCTTGCTTGGTCACAAGCGCGTCGCCATGCGTCGTCTCGACATCGCAATAGCCGGCGAGTGGCTGCTTGAGCGCAAGCGACAGACTGGCGAGCAGGCTTGACACAACGCTCAGCATCGAAAGGACCTCCGGGTTGATATGAGGCAAAACGGCGGCCGGTCAGGCGGCGACGCTGCTTGCAACCAGGCGCGGATACACGTCCTCGCCATCGACTAAGAACTTTCCGCGCGACCACAGCCTTAAGCCCCCGAGGCGCCTCGCGCGGTCGGCATAGAGGTTAGGCCTCGCACGCATCAGCGCTTCGCCAAGCACGCGTGGCGAAGACGTTCCGAAACGCGTCTCGGCCTCCGCCCGTCGCATTTCGATCGCCCGAATCGCTTCGAGCGCCGGGTTCGGGATTTCGCTCCAGGTCACGGCGAAGGGAGAGGCTGCGAGATAGAGCGCGCCCTCGGCGGCGAGGCGCCTGTGGACCACGTTGGCGAGCGCATTGAGCGCGGCCTGCGACAAATCCGGCAGCCAGACCAGCACAGCCTCCTTGGCGATCGTCTCGCGTTCGAGATGGCGAACAAGTGAGCAGGGCACGCAGGACGACTCCTCGGCGCCATCAACGCAATGAAAAGGCTCTCGCCCTTCTGCGAGTCGAACCCCACAGAAGGGACAAGAGCTTCGTTGAGCGCCGCCCGGCGTCCCGTTTTCGCAAACGGAAAGAGTGAGCGGCTCGAGGCGCATCGGGTCCCGTCGCTCTTACTTTTACGGGAAGGTCACGACGCCAGCGGTGCTCGAGATCGAGGCCGCCGTGCCGGTGGCGGTCTCGGCCGCCTTGTTGATCCAGGCGCCGCCCGTGACCAACAAGCCCGTTAACACGAGACCGGCCGCGCCCGCCGCCACCTTGCCGGCTTCCCGGTTCTCGGGCTGACGCGATTGCCACAGGAACCAGGCGCCGGCGACAAAGGTGATCAGCGCCCCGACATACATCGCAGTCGAGGCCGCGGTGCCGCCAGCAGTCGAGAACTCCTGCGCCATCGTGCCAATCTGCGCGCCAATCGTACCGCCGGCGGCGGCCTGGGCGAAAGCGCTCGCGCTTGCCATGCACGCTGCACTCAACGCCGAACCGCCGAACATAGTTTTCCGAGAAAGAACAGAACGCACTCTCATGAAGTTGACTCCAAGGTTGTTGACGAGGGTCGCGATCCCGCCTTGCCCTCACCGCTAAGAGTCCTCTCCACCCGCGCGAACAGCTAATGAGAAAAAACGCCAAACGCCCGAGGCGGGTAGTCGCCGCCACGTCGTTGACGATCGTTTCGAGGGAAAAGGGCCCGCCAGACCGCTATTTCTGGTTTGCTTATATCTCAAAAATGAGATATAAGCGCTTGTGGCTTGGCGGGTAGAAATCCTCAACGAAACGGTCGCTGCGGAAATCGCCGCCCTTCCGGCCGACATGCAAGCGCGGTTTCTGCGGCTCGCAGAGCGCATCGCATCGGTAGGACTGGAAAGCCTGAGCGAGCCTCACGTCAAGCACCTGGAAGGGAAGTTGTGGGAGATGCGGTTGACAGGCCGCGACGGAATTGCTCGCGCGCTTTACGTCACAGCAATTGGGCGAAGAATCGTCGTGGTTCGCGCGTTCGTGAAAAAGACGCAAAAGACCCCACGCTCGGAGATCGAGCTCGCGTTACAGCGGGCAAAGGAGGTTGCATGACCATCCCATTCGAAAAGCTCAAAGCTCGCCTCCTGCACAATCCAAAGGTCAAGGCGGAGTACGATGCGCTTGCTCCAGAGTTCGAGATTGCCGCCGAGTTGCTCAGGGCTCGCCTACGCGCAGGTCTCTCGCAGACCGATTTAGCTGCCAGGATGCGGACCAGCCAGTCCACGATCGCCCGACTTGAAAGCGGTCAAACACTGCCGAGCACCAAGACGCTTCTGCGCTATGCTGAGGCAACGGGAAGCAAATTCCACGTGCGGCTGTCGGCGGCTTGATCCCGTTCCTAGCGCAGCTCGGCGTCGTAGTGGCGATCGGTCGCTTCTGGCTCGTTCGCGCCTTAGCACGACCCGGCGGAGCCAGAACGACCCGGCTTCTCGTTCGACCCCCGCTCGTTTCGTCAGGCGACGAACATCGCGACCAGCGCGTTGGTGATCGCGAGAATGTTGATCAGCATAATCCCGAACACGAACTGCACGACGCAGCCCACCTGACTGCGATTGGCCTGACCGTTGACCACCGAACGCCAGCTCACAAGCGCGAAGAACACGACCAGAGCGCCAAAACTCTGAAAGAACGCCTGAAACAGCGTCACAACATTGACGAGCGTCGCGCTCGGGCTCGCGCCCATGAGCGCCGCGCCGGTCGGCGCGGTCGGCGGCGAATAGCTCGACAGGGACGAGATCGACGCCGTGACGCTCGATCCGGCCGTCGCAAGCGCCATGTTGAGAATCTTGTCGAAACTCGCAAAGGCGCCTGATAGCACGAGCGACAGGAACGGGATCCAAGGGCGGCCGAAAAAAGGGTTTTGTGGATGCGACTGCATCCAGAACCCCCAGGCGGCGAACAGAAAACACATGAGCGCCGCCAGATAACAAAGCGTCGGAACCAGAATCGCGAAGGCTTCGCCAACCTGGCTCGCAAAATCGACCAGCCCCTGCATCGTCGCGCCCCCTCGATTCCGTCCTCCGCCTATTCGATTGAGCCGCGATCGGCCTTCACGACCCAGGCCTGGCCGTGTTGCTCGATGCTACGCACCTTGCCGTAGCCTGGCAGATCCGTTCCGACCGCGACCTCGACCGGCCGGTCGTCGGGGCCGCCGTCGATTGCGCTCAGCATTGCAAGACCAGGAGAGGCTGCCTGAATGCGGTAGTTGCGCTTCTGATCCACGCCGGCGACCTTGATGCGCAAGCCCTCCGCCTGCCCCTGGACCCCGGCGCTCGCGGTTGCGGACGAGGCCTCCTGAGATCCGTT
>DATCEJ010000394.1:0-11275 GCA_036510135.1 Roseiarcus sp.
CCAAGCTCGGCACGCGAGGCTGGAAGGAATTCGTCGCCAACGACAAGGATGCGATCAAGGACATCCGCACCGAGATCCAGTCGCTCGCGCAGGAGACCGGGCTCGAGATCCAGGAGTTCCGCAAGCTCGTCCAGATGGTCCAAAAGGGCGAGCGCGAGGCGCGGCAGGCCAAGAAAGAGATGGTGGAGGCCAACTTGCGTCTCGTCATCTCGATTGCGAAGAAATACACCAATCGCGGCTTGCAGTTCCTCGACCTCATCCAGGAAGGCAACATCGGCCTGATGAAGGCGGTCGACAAGTTCGAGTACCGCCGGGGCTACAAGTTCTCGACCTACGCCACCTGGTGGATCCGCCAGGCGATCACCCGCTCGATCGCCGACCAGGCCCGCACCATCCGCATTCCGGTGCACATGATCGAGACGATCAACAAGATCGTGCGCACCTCGCGCCAGATGCTGCACGAGATAGGCCGCGAGCCGACGCCTGAAGAGCTGTCGGAAAAGCTCGCCATGCCGCTGGAGAAGGTGCGCAAGGTGCTCAAGATCGCCAAGGAGCCGATCAGCCTCGAGACGCCGATCGGCGACGAGGAAGACAGCCACCTCGGCGATTTCATCGAGGACAAGAACGCGGTGCTGCCGATCGACGCGGCGATCCAGTCCAATCTGCGCGAGACGACGACCCGCGTGCTGGCTTCGCTGACCCCTCGGGAAGAGCGGGTTTTGCGCATGCGCTTCGGCATCGGCATGAACACGGACCATACGCTGGAGGAAGTCGGCCAGCAGTTTTCGGTCACGCGCGAGCGCATCCGCCAGATCGAGGCCAAAGCGCTGCGTAAGCTCAAGCACCCGAGCCGAAGCCGCAAGCTTCGAAGTTTCCTCGATAATTGACGGCGGCGATCGCCCGTTCCATACCGGTCGATGCCTGTTTCTTTTCCATCGCGGACCAGATGGTCGACCAAATCAACTAGTCTATCTTGTTTTATTTATTGTCTCGATAACATGTTCACAACCGGTCTTAACGTGTTATTATCTGGTGCGGCGCAGCACGCGCCGAAATAGGGGACTCACCATGAAGCGTTCGGTCATTGCAGCGGCGAGCGCCGCCGCCATCGCGATGCTTGCCGCGAGTTCCGCTGCGGAAGCGGCCACAATTGACTTTGGCGTTACCTCGTTTGACGGTTCGATCACCTTCCTGGGCGGCGCGTCCTTGGACCAGTCGACCACGCTCGATCTCGACCTGTCGTTTTTGGTGGTGAATGAGATCTCGCCCGGCGATCAGTCCGGGGTTACTCTTCTCGATGTGGTCTCGCTGACCGCAAATACCTCCCCGGTGAGCAGCCAGATTATTTATACGTCCGGGCCTGGACCGCTTGGCGCGGTCGTCACCCTGTCGTGGGTGGCGACTAGCGGCCCGGGGATAGGCGACGTCTTCACCGAGACGCTGAACACAGTCGCGGCGATAAACCGGGCGGTGACCGATCAAATCGGTTTGAAGCTGACGGGAACGGTAAGCGATAACGGCGGATCATTCATGAACGTGCCCATTACGCTCAATTTGACCGCCAGCCAATCCATGGGATTAATCGACGTCGAGTTTACGAACGCGACGACGAGCGTCACCCCATCGATCCCCGAACCGTCCACCTGGGTTATGATGGCGATTGGCTTTGGCGCTCTCGGTTACGCCGGGTTCCGTCGGCGCACAGCCATGCTTTCGGCATAAGGTTCCGGGCTTCTATCGACTGATCGCGAAAAGGCGGCCTTCCGGGGGCCTTGTTTTTTGCCCGGCGCTGATCATCCTGGGGGCGCGTTGCCAGAGGCATATCCGTTGAGATGCTGGAGTCCGCCTTATGACTCGCAGAGCGTTGATCTCCTCGCCGCAGGCGTCTTTTCGGTGCGCGTTCAACGTAAAGTCGGGTGGCCCGCGGCCCATGCCGATCAGTCTAAAATTTTTTCTTGCACTGCAAAAGAAATTCAATCGGGCTCAACGGCCGGGTGTCTTAACGTCCGCCGTTTCAGGGCCAGAAAGCAAGCAGAATCAATCACTTTGCACCGCACGCGGCGCTCCCTTGTTTATTTCACTTACTAGAAGCGACGCAGCGGAAGCGCCTTGACAGGCTTCTTATGTGCTGCTACCCAATAGTTGTGTGCGGCCGATTAGGGGATTTTTAAGATGCGCAAAGCGTTATTGACCACGACCGGGCTTGCCTGGTTGGCTTTGGCGGGGGCGGCGAGCGCCGCGACCGTCACGCTGACCCCGGGCCCGCAAAACCCGCAGTACTTCGCTTCCGAAGCCGCCCATCAGAACGGCTTTACGTTGAACGGCATTACCTGGAGTCTCGTGTCCGGCGTCGCCGAAACCGAGAAGGGAAGTCTTGCTGACGTCTATGCCGCCCCTCTGGGGATGGGCACGGACCCGACGACGGGCACGACCTATATGGCCGTCGAGGGCGGCGGCACGGAAATGGCGACTTGGGACACTCCTCAGACCAGCCTCGCGATCTATTGGGGCTCGATCGACGGAACTGCCCAAAATATGAACTCGTTTTCGGTTTCCATCGATGGCTATACGTTGACCGGCGCGGACTTGGTTGCCTTGGGCGCGTCCGGAACCGGTTCCCAGACCGATCCCAACTCCAACCAGTTGGTTACGATCACCGGCCTTGGCGCCTTCACGACCGCGACGTTCTCCTCGACCGCCAATGCGTTCGAATTCAGCCTTCCGTCTAACATTCCGAGCACCCCAGAGCCGTCGACCTGGGCGATGATGGCCATCGGATTTGCCGGACTGGGCTATGCGGCGTTCCGCCGGAGTTCGAAGGGCCAACCGCTGGCGATCTGATCGCCGTATTGTCGAAAAATATGCAAGGGGCCGCCGTGAGGCGGCCCCTTTCTTTTTTGCGTTGAGACCGTGGGTTAGGCGTTCGAGTTCCTTGGACGCCGAGTGCGGTTGACAAGTTCTCCCAGGTGGTCGTTCCGAGATAGCCGGTGACCTCTTCGGCTACATAGTCTAAAAGCTTTACGTCGAGGGCTTGGGCTAGTCCCGCAACCTCGGTCTGCGGCCCACCGCTCACCTCGATTTCCAGTCGCCGTGCTGTCTTGCGCTGGACCCGACGACGGGCGTTTGCGGTCTGATCGCCTCCCGCGAAACCTCCGCGACGGGCCGCCGCGAGACGGCCCCCTCCTTTTGCGTCCGAATTTCCGCGCGTTTAAGCAAATCCGCGAGCGCGCCGTCGCGCCGCTTGCCGTTCAGAATTCCAGTGTCGCCGCCGGGTCCGCCAGACGATGCAGGCGGTCGGCTGCCGCCAGGGCGAAGCGCAGCAGGAGCGCGCGGCGGCTGGCCGGCGCCATGCGTCTGAGGTCGGCTTCGCGCACGATCTCCGCGCCATAGGGGTCGGCCACGATGAGACCCGCCTCGAGCGGCATCAAGTCGACCGGCGTATGCTCCGAAATGGCGAAATAGAGCTGGTCGCAGCAAGCGGCGTAGTCTCGCCACTTGCGGTCGGCGCGAAAGTCCGCCGCGCATGACTTGATCTCGACGATCCACACCTCGCCGTCACGATTGACGGCCGCGATGTCGGCCCGGCGCCCGTCGGTCAGCGCGAGTTCGGTGACGCTCGAGAAGCCGCGCGCCCGGAGGAGCCGCCGCACGCCGCGGGCGATCATCAGCGCCGTCTCCGACTGGCGCCCGTCCGGCGGAAGGGTTTGCATCTCCTTCCACATCAGGCGGCTCCGGCGTCGGCGAGGATCATTTCAGCCGCCTTTTCCGCGATCATCATCGTCGGCGAGCCTGTGTTGCCTGAGGTGATGCGCGGCATCACCGACGCGTCGGCGACACGTAGGCCTCCGAGACCGTGAACCCTGAGCCGCTCATCGACCACGGCGAACCGATCCTGCGCCAAGCCCATCTTCGCGGTCCCGACAGGATGGAAGATCGTGGTGCCGATTTCGCCCGCCGCCCGCATAAGCTCATCATCCGACTGCAAGTTTGCGCCGGGCTTGAGCTCCTGGGGCGCGTAACGCGCAAGCGCGCGCGCGGCGGCGAGGCGGCGCGTGAGACGGATCGAGTCCACCGCCACCCGCTGGTCGGCGAGAGCCGACAGATAATTGGGTTGGATGACCGGCGCGGCGCGCGGATCGGCGCTCATGGCGTGGGTCGAGCCACGGCTCTCCGGCCGCAGGTTGCAAACGCTGATCGTAATCGCTGGATAGGGGTGCATAGGCTCGCCGAAACGATCGAGCGACAACGGCTGGACGTGGAACTCGATGTTGGCGGTGGAATAGTCGGGCGAGGATCTGGCGAACAGGCCAAGCTGCGAGGGCGCCATGGTCAACGGCCCTCGCCGCCGTAGCGCATAGTCGAGCCCCATCATCCCCCGCTTGAACAAGGATTGATAATCTACGTTAAGCGTGCGCGCGCCGGTGACGCCGAAAATCCCTCTCAGCTGCAGATGATCCTGCAGATTTTCGCCGACCCCTGGCAGCGCATGGGCAACCGAGGCGCCGATCGCCTCGATGCGATCCGGGTCGCCCACGCCCGAAAGCTCCAGGAGCTGGGGCGAGCCGATCGCGCCGGCGGCCAATATGACTTCGCGCCCTGCTCGCGCCTCGTGGCTGATTCCGTGATGGGCATAGCGCAAGCCCGTGGCGCGGCGACCCTCGAATAGAATGCGCTCGACATGCGCGCCGGTGATGAGATGCAGGTTCGGCCGCTTGAGGATCGGCTTCAAAAACGCCGACGCCGCGCTCCAGCGCCGCCCGCGGCGCTGGTTGACCTCGAAATAGCCCGAGCCCTCGTTGTCGCCCTGATTGAAGTCGGCGATCTTCGGAATGCCGATTTCGACCCCAGCCTCCCGCACCGCGTCGAGGATCGGCCAGGAGACGCGCGGGCGCTCGACCCGCCATTCGCCGCCCGCTCCATGCAGGTCCCTCAGGCCGCCGTGATGGTCCTCTTGGCCGATGAAATAGGGCAGCACGTCGTCCCAGCCCCAGCCGCTAAGGCCGAGCTGGCGCCAGCCGTCATAATCGGCCGCCTGCCCGCGCATGTAGATCATGGCGTTGATGGCGGACGAGCCGCCCACCACCCGGCCGCGCGGATAGGCCATCGAGCGGCCGCCCAAATTGGGCTCCGGCGCGGTCTTGAACATCCAGTCCGCGCGCGGATTGCCGATGGCGTAGAGATAGCCGACGGGAATGTGGAACCAGATCCAATTGTCGGGGCCGCCAGCCTCGACCAGGAGAACGCGGTTCTTGGGGTCGCGGCTCAGCCGATTGGCGAGCACGCAGCCGGCCGAGCCGGCGCCGACGACGATGAAGTCGTAAGTTTCCGCGCTCATGGCGCCACGGCCCAGCAAGCGACGTCGCGTCCCTGCTTGCGCTCGAGCGGCGGCTTGTCGGCGCGGCAGCGGTCGAAGGCGATCGGGCAGCGCGGATGAAACGCGCAGCCCGGCGGCGGCGCGAAGGGCGACGGTGGTTCGCAGGAAAGCAGGATGCGCTGGCGCCTGGCGGTCGGATCGGCGACCGGCGTCGCGGACAGGAGCGCCTGCGTGTAGGGATGCTGCGGCCGGTCGAAGATCGCGGCGCGCCCGCCGAGTTCGACCGCATTGCCAAGGTAGATCACCATCACCTCGTCGGCTATGTGGCGCACGACCGAAAGATCGTGCGAGACGAACACATAGGCAAGTCCAAATTCCTCCTGCAAGCTGGCGAGCAGGTTGAGCGCCTGGGCGCGGATCGAAACATCCAGCGCCGACACGGGCTCGTCGAGCACCAGAATCTTCGGTTTCAGCATGAGCGCGCGGGCAATGGCGATGCGCTGGCGCTGGCCGCCCGAGAACATGTGCGGGTAGCGATAATAGGCTTCGGGCCTCAAGCCCACCTTGGCCATGATCGCCAGAGCCTCGGCCTTGCGCTCGGCGGGGTTAAGGCCGGTGTTGACGAGCAGCGGCTCCTCGAGCGCTCTTCCGATCGTCTGGCGCGGGTTGAGCGACCCATAGGGGTTCTGGAACACGATCTGGATTTCCCGCCTGAGGCGTCTCCGGGTGGCCACGCTCGCATGTGCGACATCCTCGCCGTCGATCAGGAGCGAGCCCGCGGTCGGATTTTCGATCAAAGTGAGCAACCGCGCCAGCGTCGACTTGCCCGAGCCGGACTCGCCGACCACCGCCAGCGTGCGCCCGGCATGAAGCGAGAAGGACACGCCGGCGAGCGCCTTGATCGTCGCATGGGAGCGGAACGCGCCACGCGAGACGGAGTAGTCCCGCGTCAGACCTCTGGCCTCGAGAATCGCGGTCACGGCGCCGACCCTTGCAGCTCAAGTGCGCTTGGAATCCCGGCGACCAGGGGTCTCAGGCAGCGCGCGCGGCCGAGTGCAGGCTCAGCCGGCGGCGGTTCGGCGTCGTGGCAGGCATCGAAGACGAAGGCGCAGCGCGGCGAGAATACGCAGCCGCGCGGACGGTCGAACGGCCCGGGCACGACGCCCGGAATGGCGGGCAGGCGCCGTCCGTTCGCCCGCTCCGGCAACGCCGCCAGGAGCGCCGCGGTATAGGGATGATGGGGATCTGCGAACAGGTCACGCGCGCGGTTCATCTCCATCTGCTGGCCGGAATATTGGACAATGACGCGATCAGCGGTTTCGGCGACCACCCCCATGTCGTGGGTGATCAGCACAAGTCCCATTCCGTTGTCACGGCGCTCGCGCATCAGAAGATCGAGGATTTGCGCCTGGATGGTGACATCGAGCGCGGTCGTCGGCTCGTCCGCGATCAGGAGTTTTGGCCGGCAGGCAAGCGCCATTGCGATCATGACGCGCTGGCTCATGCCGCCCGAGAGCTGGTGGGGATAGGCGCGCGCGCGCCGCTCGGCATCGGGAATGCCGACCTCGGCCAGAAGCTCGATGATCCGCCTATCGCGCTCGGCCCATTTGAGACGGAGGTGCGTGTTGAGCACTTCGCCGATCTGAAAGCCTACGGTGAAGCATGGATTGAGCGACGACATCGGCTCCTGAAAGATCATCGCCACTTCCTTGCCGGCGATGCGGCGCCGCTCGCCCGCGCTCATCGACAAAAGATTCGCGCCCTCGAAGGCCATGCGGTCGGCGGACACGGTGGCGGTTCCTGGCAATAGGCCCATCGCCGCCAGCATCGCGACCGACTTGCCAGAGCCGGATTCGCCGACGATCGCCAGCACCTCATTGCGCTCAAGCGTCAGATCGAAACCGTCCACCGCGGTGAACGGGCCATGGCGGGTGGCGAACGAGACGGAGAGATTGCGGATTTCGAGGAGAGGCGGCGCCATCAGCCTCTCCGCATCTTCGGATCGAGCGCGTCGCGCAGGCCGTCGCCGGTGAGATTGATAGCAATGACGGTGATGAGAATGGCCAGGCCGGGCAACGCGACGATCCAGGGATCGGAGCGGATGAATTCGCGCGAGTCGGCCAGCATCGAGCCCCATTCGGGCGTGGGTGGTTGAGCGCCAAGGCCAAGGAAGCCGAGCGCCGCGGCCTCAAGAATGGCGCTCGACACGCCAAGCGCCGCCTGCACGATAAGGGGGGCGAGACAGTTCGGCAGCACGGTCGACGTGGCGAGCCTGAGCGGTCCGACCCCGACCACGCGCGCGGCGGTCACATAGTCCTTGTTCAGTTCGCCGAGCGCGGACGCGCGCGCCAAGCGCACAAAGTTAGGAAGATAGACGATCGTCACCGCGATGATGGTGTTGGCGAGGCTCGGGCCCAGAACCGCGACGACAAGCACGGCGAGCACCAGACTCGGCACCGCCATGATCAAATCCATGAGCCGCGTGATGGCGACGTCGAAGACCGGGCCGGCCATTGCCGCGACGAGCCCGAGCGCCACGCCGACAATGAACGAGACGCACATCACCGAGAGGCCGATGAACAGCGACACCCGGGCGCCGAAGATGAGGCGCGACAGCATATCGTGGCCGTCGCCGTCGGTTCCGAGCACGAAGCGCCACGAGCCCCCGGCTTCCCAGACTGGCGCCGCCCGAACCGCGTCGCGGAATTGCTCGATCGGCGAGTGGGGCGCAACGACATTCGCCGTGAGCGCGAGGAGAACGATGACGGTGAAGACGACGAGGCCGAACACTGCGCCGCGGTTTTCTCGGAATGCGGCCCAGAACGACGCGAGTGGCGATGGCTGCGCGAGAACGGCCGCCGCGTCATCGCCAATCGCATTTGTCAGCGCGACCGCTTCAGCGGGCATGGCTGATCCTCGGATCGATCAGGCCGTAGATGAGATCGACGATCAGATTAACGAGGATGACGACGGCGGAGATCAGCAGAACGCCGCCCTGGAGCGCTGGATAATCGCGCCGGCCGATGGAATCGATGAGCCAATGGCCAACCCCTGGCCAGGAGAAGATCGTTTCGGTGAGCACCGCGCCGGCCATCAGGCTGGAAATTGAGAGGCCGATCACCGTCACCACCGGCAGGAGCGCATTGCGCAAAGCGTGAACGCCGATGACCCGGGTGGGCGACAGCCCCTTGGCGCGGGCGGTGCGCACGTAATCTTCACTGAGCACTTCGAGCATCGAGGAACGAGTCATGCGGGCGATGACGGCGAGCGGCACGGTGCCGAGCACGATCGCCGGCAAGATGAGGTGCCGCAACGCGTCGAGAAAAGCGCCGGGCTGATTGGACAATAGGGCGTCGATGGTCATGAAGCCGGTCGGCTGATCGAACGAATAGGCGATGAGGTCGATCCGGCCCGACACGGGCAGAAGCCCGAGGCGCACCGAAACGAACATGATGAGGAGAAGGCCCCACCAGAAAATCGGCATCGAATAACCGAACAGCGATATTGTCATCAGCGCCTGGTCATAGAAGCCGCCGCGCTTCACGGCCGCAAGCGCGCCGGCCGGGACCCCGATCGCAATCGCAAACAGCATGGCGAAGAACGAGAGTTCGAGCGTCGCCGGAAACAGAGTCAGAAACTCGGTCAGAACTTTATCTTGTGACGACAGCGATACGCCGAAGTCGCCGTGCGCAAGGCGCCAGACATAGTCGAGAAACTGCCGCCACACCGGCTGGTCGAGGCCGAGCTCGTGACGGAAGTAGGCGAGCCGCTCCGGCGACATACCGTGCTCGCCGGTCCGGACCTCGACCGGGTCCCCCGGCACGAGACGGATCGCCGCGAAGGTGAGGAACATCAGCGCAAGGAAAGTCGGAATGGTGAGCGCGATGCGGCGAAGGAAGTAGGCGACCATGGCCGATCCGAAAATAACGGGCCCGCCTTGCCTCGTGGCTAGCGGAGCCCGGAACGGCCTTCACTTAAGGTCGACGCCTTCGAACGCGTGCGTTCCAAGCGGGCTCTGCTTATAGCCGGTCACATTCGAGCGCATGGCTTCGAACACGATGGAATGCGCGAGGAGAAGCTCCGGCGCCTCGTCGTGCTCGATCTCCTGCATGCGCGCATAGAGTTTCGCCCGATCGGCCTGGTTGGTCAGGGTGCGGGCTTTCTCGAGCAGATCCTCGAACTCGGCGTTGCACCATTTTGTCGGATTGCTGTCGCCAGGTTTGCCGCCGGGGCAACCTCTTAAGAAAAAGAAATTGTCCGGGTCGCCGTTATCCCCGGTCCAGCCATATTGTCCGGTGGTCTCCTCGCCAGCGGCGAGGCGCTTGCGATACTCGCCCCACTCATAGGTGACGAGCTTCGCGTTGACGCCGACCTTGGCGAGGTCCGCCTGCATCATCTCGCCGATGCGCTTGCCATTGGGATTGTAAGGCCGCGACACCGGCATGTACCAGAGATCGATGTCGAGCGGCGTCTTGACGCCGGCCGCGGCCAGCAGCGCCTTGGCTTTCTCCTGATCGAATGGCACGTCCGGAATCTTGTCGTTGAAGGACCATAGGGTCGGGGGGATCAGCGTCGTCGCCTTCGAGCCCGCGCCGAGATAGACGTCCTTGATGATCGCGTCGCGATCGATCGCCATCGACAAGGCCTGACGAACCTCCTTCTTGTCGAACGGCGGCTTCATCGCATTGAAGGCCCAGTAGGCGACGTTGAGACCGGGCATGTTGATCACCTTGAGAGTGGGATCCTTTTCCATCTCCTCGAGGTCCGCCGGCCTTGGATACGCGTTGACGTGGCACTCGCCCGCTTTGAGCTTGGCGTAGCGCGCCGTGGCGTCGGGGGTGATGGCGAACACGAGGTCGTCGACGAGCGGCTTCTCGCCGTAAAAATCCTTGTTCGCCTTGTAGCGGATAACGGAATCCTTCTGATACGAGACGAACGAGAACGGGCCGGTGCCGACCGGCGCCTGGTCGAACTGCTCGGGCGTCCCCTTCTTGAGCAGGAAGTCGGCATATTCCTTCGAGCCGATCGCCATGAAGTCCATCGCCAGATTGGCGAGGATGGCGACGTTCGGCGTCTTGAGCTTCATGACGATTGTGTCATCGTCCGTCTTCGTCAACGACTCGAGCAGCTTCGGCATGTCCATGTCGTTGAAATAGTCATACTTGCCGCCCGAGACTTTGTAATACGGATTGTCGGGCTTCCACTGCCGGTCGAACGAGAACAGGACGTCGTCGGCGTTGAAGTCGCGCGTCGGCTTAAAATCCTTCAGCGAATGGAACTTGACGCCCTTGCGCAGATGAAAGGTGATCGTCTTGCCGCCGTCGGTCACTTCCCAGCTTTCGGCGAGGCCGGGGACGACGTCGGTCGTGCCGCGCTTGAATTCGGTCAGGCGATTGTAGACGGGCCGCGCCGCATCGAAGCTGGTTCCCGTGGTGTTGATCGCCGGCGTGAAATTCTCCGGACTTCCTTCCGAGCAATAGACCAGCGTCTTCGCCGAGGGGAGGCCCGCGCCTGCTAACAAAGCGGCCAGCGCGACGCCGGCAAAGGTGAGCGCTTTCATGGGGCTTGTCTCCTCAAGCGACTTGCTCGCGACCACGAGCTTTGGGGCATCGAAGCCCTTTTTCGCTTTCAGCGCAATGGCTCGCACTCGGCGGTCATCCGTCTTCTTTGTCGTTCATAGGATGCAGATCGCGCACCATCGCCTTGGCGCGCTCGTCGAGCACATGGGTGTAGATCTGCGTCGTCGCGATGTCGGCGTGGCCGAGCAGATCCTGAACGACGCGAAGGTCGGCGCCATTCTGGAGCAGGTGACTGGCGAAGGCGTGGCGAAGCACGTGCGGGCTCACGCGCTCCGACGGAATTCCCGCGGCGGCCGCGACGCGTTTGAGATCGCGCGCGAAGGCCTGGCGCGTCATGTGGCCGCTCGCGCTCGCGGCGGGAAACAGCCAGGCGCTCGTCGCC
>DATCEJ010000395.1:0-2437 GCA_036510135.1 Roseiarcus sp.
AAGGACTGGCCCATATCGGCGCCTTCTGACGTGAAGACTGGACTGAAAGCCTTTCGGCACGGCAAAGGCGACATGCAGATCCATTATGCGCTCAAGATTCCGCCACGCTGGCGCGGCGATCCGGATCTCGCCAAGGTCGCGCTCATCCATCTGACGAGCGGACTGGACGGCGTGTCGCGCGCCGCGAACGAGGCGGAGCGCGGCCTCCTGCCGGCGGAGCCCACGATTTGCGTCGGCCAGCCGACCGCGCTCGATCCGAGCCGCGCGCCGCCGGGCGCCGCGGTCCTTTGGCTGCAGATGCCCGAGGCGCCGCGCTTCGTGAAAGGCGACGCCGCCCAGGAAATCGAAGCGCCCGCGGATGGGCGCTGGACAGAGGCGATGCGCGAAGCTTACGCCGACCGCATCGAGCGGCGCCTCGCTGCGCATATCGAGAACTGGGCCGAGATCAAGCTCGCGCGCCGGAGTTATTCGCCGGCCGACCTCGAGACGATGAACGTCAACCTCGTCGGCGGCGATCCATACGGGGGCGCCTGCGGGCTCGACCAGTTCTTCCTTTGGCGCCCGTTCAAGTCGAGCGTCAATCACCGCACCTACATTCCGAACGTCTATCACATCGGCGCTTCGACCCATCCGGGCCCAGGCCTGGGCGGCGTCTCCGGCTTCCTGCTCGCGTCGTCGCTTTAGCTGATGTTAGGCCGCATGGTATAAGCATGGAGCAGCGGTTTTCCGGCCAGATCATGCAGCGCGACGTCGATCCGGCCGCGCGTCAGGCGACGCTTGGCGAAATCGGCATCAACCAGTTCGCGCCCTATCTCATGAACCGCATCATGGAGCGCTGGAACGGCAATCTCGCCGAAGCCCTAAAGCTCCACGCCATGTCGACGACCATGATGAGGGCGCTCGCCGTCCTCAGCATTTCCTCGCCGGTTACGATCAACGAGCTTTCGGCCTATGCGGTGACCGAGCAATCGACGATGAGCCGCACCCTCGACACCCTCGAGGCGCAGGGGCTGGTGCGGCGCCAGCGGCGCGTGGAGGACATGCGCATCCGCGACGTCTCCATCACCGAGGAGGGACGGGCGGCGTTCGAGCGCGTGTGGCCGACGATGCACGCGCGGTTCCAGACCCTGTTCGACGGCGTCGAGGAGGAGGAATACCGCGCCTTCACCGCGACGCTGCTCAAGATCCTGCGCAACGTCGCGAAGCTGCCGGAGTAGACGTGCGGCGGCGTTTCCGAGAACTCCAGCCCAAGCGAAGAACTTTCGAGCTCCGCGTCCAAAAGCTCCATCCGGAGCTCGCGTGACCGCGGCCGCTTGACATGCTTACCGTTTGCAAGGCTCTTGCATATTGACGTCGCAGCGGCGAAAAGTCCCCGTTCGACGGAATCAATCCAAATTTGGGAGGAAAACGGATGTTGAAGAATGTGACCAAGCGCGACGTCTTGCGCGCCGGCGGGGCCGCTATCGCGGCCGTGGCGCTGACCCCGATCGGCCCGGCCGCCGCGGCGGACAAGAAGCTGATCGCCTTCGTCGTGAACGTCCCGGCCGACTTCTGGGTCATCGCCCGGGCCGGCCTCGACAAGGCCGCCGCCGAACTTCCCAAATATGACGTCCAGATGTTCATTCCGGGCGAAATGTCGGCGGCCGCGCAGAAGCGCATCATGGAGGATCTGCTCGCGAAGGGCGTCGCCGCCATGACGATCAGCCCGGTCGATCCCGAGAACTCGACCGAAATCCTCAATC
The DNA here is from genome assembly GCA_036510135.1 of Roseiarcus sp. Classification (GTDB taxonomy): domain Bacteria; phylum Pseudomonadota; class Alphaproteobacteria; order Rhizobiales; family Beijerinckiaceae; genus Roseiarcus. The sequence goes on from DATCEJ010000395.1 coordinate 1,743, forward strand.
AGGTCGCCGCCAAGGCCGTCCTGTTCACCGTCGACGGCGACGCGCCAAAATCGAACCGCATCATGTATATCGGCACCGACAATGTCGCGGCCGGCCGCATGTGCGGCGAACAGATCAAGAAAGCGCTGCCGAACGGGGGCAAGATCATGCTCTTCGTCGGCACGATGGACGCCGCCAATGCGCAGGAGCGCTCCAAGGGCATCAAGGAAGCGATCGCGGGCTCCAAGGTCGAGATCATCGACATCCGCACGGACGGCGGCGATCAGGCCAAGGCGAAAGCCAATGCGGAAGACACGCTGACCAAATATCCGAACATCGATCTCCTGTGCGGGCTGTGGTCCTACAGCACGCCGCAGATCTACAACGCCGTCAAGGCGGCAGGGAAGGAAGGCAAGGTCAAGATCGTCGGCTTCGACGAGGAGCAGCAGACGCTCAAGGGCGTCGCGGACGGCGCCATCGAAGCGACGGTCGTCCAGCAGCCCTTCGAGTTTGGCTACCAGTCGGTGAAGGAACTCGCGGCCTATCTCGAGGGCGACCGTTCCATGGTGCCGCCGAACAAGCTCCAGATCATCCCGACCAAGGTGATCGACAAGTCGAACGTCAAGGAGTTCGCGGAGTCGATCCGCAAATTGCTCAAGAAGTAATGCATCTGCGCTCCAGCCGGATCGGCGCGCGCGCTCCGGCCGGAGCGCGGG
>DATCEJ010000396.1:0-12503 GCA_036510135.1 Roseiarcus sp.
GTCAGTCGACGCCTCGCCATGGATCATCAGTTCCGCCAGCGATTTGCCGACGCCGCCGCCTTGAAGGAATCCGGCCATGATTCCGCAAGCGAGCCAATAGCCGCGCTTGCCCGCGACCGGGCCGATGAGCGGATTGCCGTCGGGCGAGAAGGTGAAGGCGCCGTTGATCCATTTGCGCACCCCTGCCGTCTGCAAGACCGGATAGCGGTTGTGAACGAGCTCCAGTTCGCTGGCGATGCGGTCGATGTTTTCCGGCAGGAGCTCGACCCCGTAGTCCCATGGCGCTCCGTCGATCGCCCAGTGCTGGGGCTGGGTCTCGTAGATCCCGATCAGCATGCCCTTCTGATCCTGGCGCATGTACGTGAACCCCTCGAGGTCTACGACCATCGGCAGTTCGGTCTCGAGTGAAGCGATCTCGGGGATGGTCTCCGTCAGGAGGTAGTGATGCTCCAGCGGGGAGAGTGGAAGGTCGAGCCCGACCATCCGGCCGACCTGCTTCGCCCATAGGCCTGCGGCATTCACCACATGCTCGGCGTTGATGACGCCCCCCTCGGTGATAAGGTCCCACGAAGAGTCCGGGCGTTGTTTCAGCTCCAGCACTCGATTGTGCTCGATCACCGTCGCGCCGCGTTTCTTGGCCGCGCCGGCATAAGCCCAGACCGTGCCTGTGGTGTCGACATAGCCCTCGCGGTCCGCCCACATGCCCCCGAGCACCCCCTCCACGCTGATGACCGGGCAGCGGGCTTTGATTTCCTCCGGCGTCACCAGGCGCACGTCGTCAATCCCGATGGCCTGGAAGCGGCGATAGGACGATTGCAGCCATTCCCAGCGCCCCGGCGCGGAAGCGACATGGATGCCCCCGGTCATGTGCATGCCGATGGACTGGCCCGACTCGGCTTCGACCTCCCTCAGGAGGTCGATCGTGTAGGCCTGGAGGAGCGCCACATTGGGATTGGCGTTGAGAGCGTGAAATCCGCCCGCGGCGTGCCAGGACGAGCCGGCGGTCAGGACGGAGCGTTCAACCAGCGCCACGTCGGTCCAACCAAATTTGGTCAGATGGTAAAGGACGGAAGCCCCGACGACCCCTCCGCCGACAACAACGACGCGGTAGTACGCTTTCATCCGCGATCCCTAGTCTGAACCGGCTCAACTCATGCTACCGAATTGTTGGGCTGGTCTAGACACACCATTGTCCGGAAAGGGGCAGCTCGACTTATTTTGTCCGCAAGTGTGGCTTTTGTCGCCTTGTCCGGGGAGGGCGAATATGCGTATGCATGACGGGTCTGCGTCGGCCGTAACACGCGGCTTTGCGCCGCCGGAAAGTCGCCGCCTCCGCGGTTAACGAGGACGTCATGGCCATGGTTCAAAGCCATTTCTTCAGGAGCCGTCGGCAACGCCGCCAGTCTGAGGCCGACGGCGACATGAATTGACCGTGGCGCCAAGAATAACAGAGAGTTAGCGAGTGTAACGGACAACATCGGCGGGGATTAGGCGTTGTTCGTGCGCGCGCATGGGTTTTGAGGCAAAGGGGTGGTATGAGGCGGAGCGGGGCCTTCACGCTCGCGGTGGTCCTGACACTTGGCGCGGTAACCGGCGGCCGGGGGCAGGAGCTATCGGGCTCCGTGACGCCGGCGAGTGGGTCGCCATTCGACGGGCTTGTTCTGCCTTCAGTTCCGGAGAACTGGTCTGATCTGCCGTTCAAGCTGACCGCTTCCCAAATTGTGTCCTATAATTCGAACATCAGTTCTTTTCCGATTGGTTTCGCTCCAAAGGGCGCGGTCCTCGGCGATTTCACGTCGACAACAAATTTTGGCTTCCAAACCAGGGGGAATATATCCGATCAACATGTGTTTCTCGACGCTACGTTCGGTGTAATACATTATCTTCATGAGCCCGAGTTTAATTCAACTGTTTACTCTCTGAACGCGGGCGTTGACTGGTCTGTGACGTCGCGATGCTCGGGAACTCTTGCGGTGAGCCTCTCCAAGTCGCCAGCCCAACTCACGGAACAAGTTGGAACCGGCGTCAACTACACGACGTCGACCGCGCTCAACGAAACCGGAAAATGCGGGATTTCCAACGGATATTCGTTGGTATTCAACAGCGGTCTAACCACCACAACGAACTCAGATGCCGTTAACTCGCTGAATGACGCTCAAACCAAGCTCATCGCCGCCGGCGTTGAATATGCAAAAGGCGCCAGCACTCTCACGGCGCTGGCGAGCATTTCCGACCAGAACTTCACCGGTCGAGGCGCGGCGGCGAACGCTCTTGGCCTGGCCACCGAGACCGACTTCCATAGCTTCACGCTCAACTATACGCGACAAATCAGTCCCGACTTGTCCGTGAGCGGACTCATCGGCCTGGTTGGGGTCACGAGCGGATTCAGCTTGGGTCTGCCCAAAACACTCCTCCCGATTTATACGGTGTCCGCGAATTGGACGCTTACACCGAGGCTTGGCCTGAGCGCGTCCGCGTCACGAACCATCTCGCCTCCGACGACGGTCATCGCCAACGCGCAGCAAAGCTACAGTGCCGGGATGAATCTGACCTATCAGCTGACGCCCAAGATAGGCCTGAGCGCTGGCGGCTCGGCTGGCTATTCTACCACATCGTTTACATCGACGACGGCGATTTCCTCGTTTTTGTTTAGCACGCAGAATACTTACAACTTGAATACCGGCTTAAACTACTCCATGACGCCGTTCCTGTCGGCCGCGCTGAGCGCCTCGTATTCGGAGCGGGTCGCAAACCATACGATAACCCCGGACGATGTCGTGACAGTAAGCCTTAACTACAGACCGTACTAGCAGTCCGAAGTGGGAGCGGAGCAATGCTGACAACGATGCGAATGGCGCGGCGGTGGACGCTATGGGTGGTCGTCTTGGCCATCGGCGCAATCGTCCCGGGCTGGGCCTTTGCCGCAGGTCGGGTTCTTACGCCGCAAGACACGGTTTCCATCAAGGTCGTCAACCAGCCCGACATGGACACCACCACCCGCGTCGAAACGGATGGGACGATTAGCTTTCCCTATGTTGGCCGCGTCAGGGCGGCAGGGTTGAGCGAAGACCAGGTGGCGCACGCAATCGAAAGACAATTGGCGTCGCGTCAGATCGTCACCGATCCCCACGTGCTGGTCGACATCACCACCTTCGGCACCCAGGCGAGCGTCCAAGGGCAAGTGGGCGTGCCCGGAGTGTATACGCTGGATCGGCCGACCAATCTCACACAACTTTTGTCCAGGGCAGGGGGCCTGCGAGACGCCGCGCTGGGAGGAACGGTGTCTGTACGCCGCGCCGGCGGCCGGACCCAGACGTTCGATTCCAAGGACGTGCAGGCCGGACGCGGCCCAGGCGCCAATCTGCGAATTGCGAATAATGATGAGGTTTTTGTCGATCTGGCGCCGTTCTATTATCTTTACGGGTATGTCGGCAAAGCAGGAGAATTTCCTCTTCTTCGTCCGATCACGGTCCAGCAAGCCATCTCGATCGCCGGCGGGCTGGCGACACTCGGATCGGAGTGGCGCATCAAAATCAAGCGGAAATCAGGCAATGGGCAAACCTACGAAGTCCCGGCTTCACTTGACGATCAGGTGGAAGCAGGCGATACGATTGTCGTCAGCGAGCGCATATTCTAGTCATTAAGTGCTGCTATGCCCTGATTATGAGTGGACCTCGAGCCCTGGAGTTGGGTCGTGTCGGTAAGCCAAATTCTTGTGATCCTCCTGCGCCGGGCGTGGATCGTCATGCTGGCGCTCCTCACGACCGTGATCGTGGCGGGCGGGGTCTTGCTGTTTGTGCCGGGCCGCTACGACGCCGTCGCGAGCGCGAGCATCGACCCCGGCAACATCGACCCGATTTCGGAAATGTCGAGTGGCGTCGGCACGATCGGATTGATTCAGGGCAACATTCTTTCGCTCGTCACCAGCCAGCGCGTGGCGGTCGACGTGGTCAAGAGATTGAACCTCACCGACAATCCCGCCGTGCAGGCGAATTTCCGAAAATCGCCTTCCTTCGGACGCGAAAGCATCGAGGAATGGATGGCCGATGGCCTTCAAAGGAGTGTCGATCCGAAGTTCATTCTGGGAACCAATGTCCTTACGATTAAATATAAATCGGGCGATCCGAACCAGGCGTCGCTGATCGCCAATGCGTTTCTCGCGGCGACAATCGACGGCTCCGTAGCCATGAAGGCAGCGGAGGCCGACCAGACCGCTCGTTGGTTTTCCCCGCAACTCGACGAATTGCGTAAGGAACTCGACGAGGCGCGCGCCGCGCTCAGAGCCTTCCAGTCCAAGGCGAATATGGTTGCGCCGACGGCCGGCGGCCCGGATAACGAAAGCAGCCGATACATGGCGATCGGCGCGGAGTTGACGAGCGCCAGGGCCGGTCTGACCGCCCTTCAGAGCCGCCTGACCAGCGGCTCGACCGACCTGTCCAACGACCCGTCGGATCCCGATCTGCAAATTCTCTCGGGTTTGAAAGAGAAGCTGGCGTCTGCCGAAGCCGAAGTGGCGGCCGCCAAGGGCACGCTTGGCGCAAATAACCCTAAGATGATGGCCCAACAGGCGAATATGGCGGCGGTTCGCAAGCAGATGAGCGACGCGACCGAGAGAATGCGCAAGCATCTGAAAGAGCGCATCGGCACGGTGCAAACCCAGATCGCCTCGCTCGAGTCCGAGCAAGATCAAGCGCAGAAGTCATTGATAGACATTCAAGCGCAACGCGACCGACTCGGGCAATTGCAGCACGACGTCGGGTTTCGTGCTGACGAGCTGAACGCTCGCGAAAGGGCGGCGGAGCAGGCCAAGTTAAAGAGCAAGCTGACATTTTCGGACATGACGGTCCTCGACAAGGCGTTTCCGCCCGTCGTGCCGGCGTTTCCAAAGCCGTTTATCGTAATGCCGGTCGGGATCGCCGCCGGCCTCGCCCTCGGGCTGATCCTGGCGCTGCTCGCCGAAGCGGCGGATCGGCGGGTTCGCTTTCCAGTCGATCTGGAATATTCGGCGCATGCCCCTTTCTTGGGCTCTATCGACAACGCGGGCCGCATGAGGGGGAGAATCGGCGCATCGCGCCGCGCGCTTCGAGCCGCCTGAATTCATAGGGCCCAGGCGTATTAGCAGTCGGTTTTGCACGGTCCGGCGTTAGCCCCAAAAACCGGGAACGGTTCGGAAAACAATTGGGGGGTAACGTTTTTGAGGGCCCTCGTTGCGCGGCGGGTCGGCGGCGGAATAGTTGAGAGCTTAAGTCCATGGCGATTAAACCAAATTATCAAAAAGACGGGGACAACGTCGTCGCAGTCCAGACGTCGAAGGATCCGGTTGAGCAGCAGATCCTCGCGGCTGGCAATCTGAGCGAAGCTCAGGTCGAGGCCATCCGCGGATTTCAGCGGCGCAAAGGGCTGACATTTGGAGAGGCGGCGATCGCGCTGGGCCTGGTGCGGCGCGACAGTTTGTTTCTGGCGCTGTCGAAACGCTACAATTATCCGGTTCTGAATTTCGGCGTCGACGAAGGCCGCTTTTCCCGCGAGCTGGTTGTCGGCTACCAGCCGTTCAGCACGGCGGCGGAGGCCTTCCGCTCCATACGGTCCGCGCTTGCAACGGGGCCCTTGTCGCAGGGCAAGAACGCATTTGCGGTCATCGGGCCCCATCGGAAGGTCGGGGTCACGTATTTCGCCGCCAATCTCGCGTTGTCTTTCGCTCAAATGGCTGTTCCGACACTCCTCGTCGATGCAAACTTGAGGAAGCCGAGGCTGGCCGCGCTGTTTGGCGTCGATCCGAAGGCGGAGGGCCTGGTCGAGGCCTTGACCCATGGCGACGCCGAATTGCCGCCGGTCACAATCGACATCGTGCCAGGCCTGTCGCTGCTCGTCGCAGGCGCAACCGCGCCGCACCCGCAGGAATTGTTGAGCTCCAAGGAATTTTTGACGCTGTCGCAGAATGCGCAGCGAAACTATGGCGTGGTGATCTACGACACCCCGGCGGCGTTGGAGAGCGCGGATGCGTACGTTGTCTCATCCCGCGTCGGCGCCGCGATCCTCGCGGCTCGGCGGCACCGAACGAGGGCCAGGGACATCAGCAAGATCTCGCGCGCGCTGGAGGGCTTCCAGTGCGACATCGCGGGCACGATTCTCTCGCGCTTCTAGCGATTTCCCGCGACCCCGCTTCGTTGGTCAGCCAGCAAGCTTACGCAGATAATCCCAGCTGTAGAGGCCGGTGTCGTGTCCGTCGTCGAACACGATCTTGATTGCATAATTGCCAACGGGCTCGATCGCGACGATGGCGACGTTCTCCTTGCCCGTGATAATTTTTTTCTGGCTCGGCGAGTGGCCTCGCACTTCAGCGCTCGGGCTCTCCACGCGTAGCCGCTCGGCCCTGAGGCGGATCACCTGGCCGTCATCGAAGGCGACTTCCAGAACGCGCCCTTTCTCCATCGCCGTAATGTCAGTCGGCCAAGCCATCGCGGTTCACTTCACTCGAGGATGCGGATGCGCGGCGCAGGCTTTGCGCCCGTGGCGCCTGTGGCGAGCGTGTCCGCCACCCGTTGCGCGATCCCGAGCAAGGCGTCGGCCTGGGGGCTCCCGGGCATGCTCGCGATGACCGGGCGCCCGTCATCGGAATTGGCTCGGATGGCGATGTCGAGCGGCACTTCGCCGAGGAACGGAACGCCAAGCTTTTCCGCTTCCTTGCGCGCCCCTCCATGCGAAAAGACATCCGTTCGCCCGCCGCAATGCGGACAGACGAAATAGCTCATATTCTCGACCACGCCGAGGAGCGGCACTTTGACCTGGTTGAACATCGCGATGCCGCGCCGGGCGTCGATCAGCGCCAGATCCTGCGGCGTCGACACGATCACCGCTCCTGCAAGCGGCACGTTCTGAGCCATCGTCAGCTGCGTGTCGCCGGTTCCCGGCGGCATGTCGACGACCAGCACGTCAAGTTCGCCCCACACGACCTCGCGCAAGAGCTGGTTGAGGGCGGAGACCACCATCGGTCCCCGCCAGACCACTGGCGCGCCCTCGTCGATCAGGAACCCGATCGACATCACCTTGACGCCGAAGCCTTCGAGCGGAATGAGCCGCTTGCCGTCCGGCGCCAAACCAGGTTTGGACTGGATTCCGAACAGCTTGGGCATGGATGGCCCGAACAGGTCGGCGTCCAGAACCCCGACAGCAAGTCCGAGCTTCGCGAGGCCGACGGCGAGATTGCAGGCGACAGTCGACTTGCCAACGCCGCCCTTGCCGGAGGCGACCGCGATGATGTGCTTGACCCCGGGCAGGGGTTCGCTCGGACGGCCGTGCCGAACGGGCGGCGCCTTGCTCTCGTGGGAGTGACCGGGCGAAGCGCCGGCGGCGGCACGGGCGGATTCGGCGGTCAGTGTCACGACAGCCCCCGCGACGCCCGGAATCGCTCTGACCGCAGCCTCCGCTTCAGCCCGCATCGGCTCCATCGCCTTCGCCCGCGCCGGATCGATGGCGATGGCGACGAACACCTTGCCGTCGCGAATGGTAACGCCGGATATCGCCCCGGAATCGCGCAGGGACGTGCGCCCATCGGGGCTGGGAATCGGCGCCAGCGCGGCCATGACCTCGTCGCGAGAAACCATCTCAATCCTTCCCGCTTGCCTTCCCGCTTGTCTTCCCGCTCGCCGCGGCCGAGCGCCCGTTCCCGGCTGACGCGCGCGGCTCGGCCGGGCGCCAATCGAGCGTATCGCGCAGTGTCACGACCGTCCCGACGATGATAATCGAAGGCCCGCTCAGTTCGGCTGAGCGCGCCCTCTCGCCCAGCGTTCCGAGCGTGCCGACAACCACCCGTTGATTGGGGCGGGTGGCGTTGTCAATAATCGCCGCCGGCAAATCGGCGTCCGCGCCGCGCGCGACGAACTCGCGCGTCAGCGCCTCGACGTTGCGCAGCCCCATATAGATCGCAACCGTCTGGCGCGGTTGCAAGAGCGCCGTCCAGTCGAGATCGATTTTGCCGTCTTTGCCGTGGCCGGTCACGAAGACGCAGGCTTGCGCGTGGTCGCGATGGGTGAGGGGTATGCCGGAATAGGCCGACGCGCCGATCGCCGCCGTAATTCCTGGGCAGACCTGAAACGGAATCCCTTCTGCGGCGAGCGCCTCGATCTCCTCGCCGCCGCGACCGAACACGAAGGGGTCACCGCCCTTGAGACGCAGCACCCGCTTGCCCTGTTTGGCGAGCTTGACCAGGAGCGCGCTGATCTCGCCTTGCGGCAATTCATGGTCCTCCGGCTGCTTGCCGACATAGATGCGCTCAGCCTCACGCCGCACAAGGTTCATCACGTGCGGGTCGGCGAGCCGGTCGTAGAGCACGACGTCAGCCTTTTGCATGAGCCGGAGGGCGCGGAAGGTGAGAAGATCGGGATCGCCTGGCCCCGCGCCGACAAGATAAACCTCGCCGCGTGGCGCCTCGGCGTTCTCGGTCGCCGCGCGTTCGATAACGCGCGTGAGTTCGGCGGCCGCGGCGCTCTCGTCGCCTGAGAGCGCCCGTTCCGCGATCGGCCCCTCGAGCACCGTCTCCCAGAATCGCCGCCGCTGGACCGGAGAGGCGATCGCCTCGCCGACCGCGTCGCGGAATCCGCCCATGAGGTCCGCAAGGCGGCCGTAAGCGGCAGGGATGACGGTTTCCAGGCGGGCCTTCAGCATGCGGCCCAGAATTGGCGAAGCCCCGCCGGTCGAAATCGCGATGACAAGCGGGTCGCGGTCGATAATCGCGGGCATGATGAAGTCGCAGAATTGGGGCCGGTCGGCGACGTTCACCCATGCGCCGGCCTTTTTTGCCGCGGCCCACGCCTCGGTTGACAAGCGCTCGTCCTCGAGCGCCACGAAGCAGACCGCGGAGCCCTCGAAATCCTGGGGCTGGGGATCGCGCGCGACGTGGTGAAAGTTCGGCGCATCGAGAAGCTCGCGAAAATCGTCGCTGAGTGAAGGCGCGAACGTCGTCACGCGCGCGCCGGCTTTGATCAGGTGTTCCGCCCGTCGCGCGGCCACCACGCCGCCGCCTACGACGATTGCAGCCTTGCCGCGAAGGTCGAGAAATATCGGCAGATGGCGCATGGCTATCCGCCGCCGGACCGCATCGCGCGCGGCGCGTGGCCCTGAATCAGGGGATCAAGAAAGGCTGTCGTCAAATTCACAAGGCGGCCCTTCTAGGCCTTTCGGCTTTCAGAGCAAAGCGAAAGCGAAAAGCGGCCGCTCGCCGTCTCACGGATTAAAGCTGTCGACACGCCGGAGGCGTCGCGGAGCGGTTCGCTTGAAACTTAGATGGCTGGCGAACGTCCGGCGCTTGCGGAGAGAAGGCCGCCCAAAACTCCGATGATCATGCGGGGCCGCCCTCGTCCCTCGTGGCGATAGGCTTTGCTTGAAAGCATGGCGCTTAGGTCGCCAGACTCTACCGCTATGCGCGGATTATAGGAGCCGGGAGATTACAGCCGCGCCCAACCCGTCCCGTGAATGGCGAAGGATATTGCTTCGAACGTCATCAACGAGCCGATCCGTCCTTTATCTCCGCCGCCCGAACTCGAACTGAATATTTTTCGCGCGCCGTGCTGACCAACGCGACGGCGAACAAGGTAAGGGATAGCCCAAGCAAAAGTTCACCGGTCAGGAATGCGGGGCTATGGTTCAACAACAGGGCCAACATAGACGTGTCTCACAGCGGCTTTATTTGAGATCGTGAATCTAAAACGCGTGAATAAAGACTGAGTTCCATTGTCTTTCAAAAAACCGGGGCGTTTCGCTACCTTTCGCTAAGCGCGCCGACCGTCAAGGCGATACCAGATGCTACGTTGGCATCGATCGCCATCACCCGAAGCGGGCCTGCAAAGCCGGGCTTGGCAGCCTCCCAAGCGACGTTAAGCAGCGCCGCCTGATCGCTGTTATCTATTACAGCGAGGGCGTGTTTCAAGATCATGATTTTGAGAATTGACGCTATCCATGCGATCAGTTTCATCCGGCCGATCAGCAGGACGACATGAGTTCACAGAGCCAGGTTTCCGAACGCAGCGATATGCCTGAGACGAATCCGCTCGCCGACATGGTCTTCGTGCTGGGCGGCGACTTTCGCATGGGCTCGGACGGCCACTATCCTGAGGAAGCGCCAGCGCACCGGGTGAGCGTTGGCGCTTTCTGGATCGACGGCGCGCCAGTGACGAACCGCCAGTTCCGCAAATTCGTCAACGCGACGAAGCATGTGACCTTCGCGGAGATCGCGCCGAGGGCGGAGGACTATCCGGGCGCGCTGCCGCACATGCTGAAGGCGGGCTCGCTCGTCTTTTCACCTCCGAAAGAGCCGGTCGATCTCAAGGACTGGTCGCAATGGTGGCGATTCAAATTCGGCGCCGACTGGCGAAGACCGTACGGGCCGCGCAGCTCGATCAGCGGGATGGACGATCATCCCGTCGTGCATGTCGCTTATCGCGACGCCGAGGCTTACGCACGCTGGGCCGGCAAGGAATTGCCGACCGAGGCCGAGTGGGAGTTTGCCGCGCGCGGCGGGCTTGATGGCGCGGAATATGCCTGGGGCGACGAATTCACGCCGGGCGGCAGGCAGATGGCCAACACCTGGCAGGGCGCGTTTCCGCTTGAGAACCTGAAGCAGGACGGCTTCGAGCGCACCTCGCCCGTCAGGTCGTTTCCGCCCAACGGCTATGGCGCTTACGACATGATCGGCAATGTGTGGGAGTGGACGACCGATTTCTGGTCGACCCGGCACCCGGCGGATGCGCCCAAGGCGTGCTGCGTGCCGCAGAACCCGCGCGGCGGCCCGGAGGCGCAGAGCTACGACCCCTGCCAGCCCGAGATTCGCATTCCCCGCAAGGTGCTGAAAGGCGGCTCACACCTGTGCGCGCCGAACTATTGCAAACGGTACCGCCCGGCCGCGCGGCACGCCGAGCCGATCGACACGTCGACGAGCCATGTCGGCTTTCGTTGCGTGGTGCGCCAGACGAAGGCCTGACGAGGAGACGAAACGACGCAATCGGCGATGGGTTTCCTCAAAGCAAAAGGCCGCCCTTTTGAGGCGGCCTTTGTTGTCCGGTTAAGCGCCTATCACGCGACGGCCGTGCGCTTCTTCGCGCCACGGTAGCCGGCGAAGCCGAGCCCCGCAAAGCCGAGAAGCATCATCGCCCAGGTGGAGGGTTCCGGAACTGGCGAGGAAAGGCCTAAGACTTCCGTGTAGATTTCGTCGCCGACGATGTGGTGAGAGGCGTCGGACGGATGCGAGTTGATGTAATAGAAATATGTGTCGGGCGTCGCGCATACTGGCGGCCCCGCGCACGCGGTGGTGGTGTTGGTAATTCCATAGTTTGCCGGATTCGTGAGGATGTCGTCGTAGTCCGGGCCCCAATTGCTGAGCTCGAGGGTGGCATCGGGAAACTCAGCTTGCAGTTCGGGAACCAGCGCCTCGTACCCTGGATTGAGATTGAGCGCGCTATCCGTAAACGCAGGGACGTCCTGCGGAAGCAATGCGATTTCGAAGATGCGAGCTCCAAGAGAGTAGAGCGTCGTGATTTGCGCAGTCGTCGCTGCGTCGATTAGGCTGCTGTCGGTGTTGTGGTCGTTCAATCCGCCCGCGAGGAAGAACAAGGTTGAGCCGGGATTGAACGTCACGTCGCCATTGTCGACATAGTTCTGAAACTCGCCAACCTGCTGGGTCAGACTTCGTGGCTGTCTAGTCGGCGGCGGGATCGGCCCAACGCGCGCGCCGCTTTCCGCGAAATTGACGCCATCCGTCCCCGGATCCGCGTTCTTCGATGTTGTAAGGGTGATGTTGAAGTTCTGAGCCAAATACCCGGCCCAAGTGGTTCCACCGGGATTGACGAGTGGAACGAACGCGCCAGTGTCTGAATAGCTGTCACCGAATACGAACAGATCGTTGATGACGACCGCTGACGCTGGTGATGACGCGGTCAAGGCTCCCACCAAACAGGCAGCAGCCGTAGTCGTCCAAAGCTTATTACGAGACATACTTTCCTCCATCACGCAAAATCGAGCGCGTGTGACAAAAATCGCGATAACCCACTCACACTTAGGCTAAGGGTGTAGTGAATTATTCCTACGTTGGTAAGAAAGTGACAGCCAATGCCATCAATGCTCCCTAGATGTTGATTAGCACCGGGTAGAGGATCTCGCCATAACACATTCAGGTCAATATCTCCTTTAGTCGAATATTGACGAACTACAAGCGTGGTTGAAGTATTACACCACTTCGGTTGCAATAACCACTCTTCTGAAGGCGGAATGTACAGTACCGGCCGCCGGACATCACCCCGAACCCTTGGCGTCGAACACGATGAGGTCGTGCTCCCAAAGCCGCTTGAAAAACTGGCGGCCCTGCTCATCGGCGATCGCTCCGGCAGCGCCATGCAGGATCTCGGCGACGGAGCGCTCGCCATCGATCGCGGTAAGGAGCCGCTCCTCAGCCGCATCGATGAAGAGCGCAAGATCGGGATAGGCGTGGTTCGGATTGATGAGCACGGCGGCGA
>DATCEJ010000397.1:0-4824 GCA_036510135.1 Roseiarcus sp.
CGCCGTTTCCGATCGGCACGCCGGAAAGCTTCAGTCCCATCTCCACGCCGGAGATCGCGCCGAGCAGCGTGAGGTCGTTGATGTCGCCGAGATGGCCGATCCGAAAAACACGGTCCTTGAGGATTCCGAGGCCGTTGCCGAGGCTCATATTGAACCGCCGCAAAATCAGCGCGCGTAAAGCGTCGGCGCTATGGCCCTCCGCGAGACGAACAGCCGTCAGCGACGACGAGTATTCCGTCGGCTCAACGCACTGCAGTTCGACTGCGCCCGCTTGTCCCCAAGCGTCAACGGCCGCTCGGGTCGCCAGGCCATGACGATCGTGCCTGGCGAAAACGTTCGGCAAGCCCTCTTCGTCAAGCATCGCCAGCGCTTCCTGCAAGCCGCGCAGAAGATTCGTTGCCGGCGTGTACGGGAAATAAAATCCGGAATTGGCCTCGAGCATCGGCCGCCAGTCCCAATAGCTGCGGACCAGCCTCGCCGTCCTGGAGGCCTCCAACGCCCGCTCGCTGACTGCGTTGAAGGACAGTCCCGGTGGCAGCATCAGCCCTTTCTGGCTCCCAGCGACGGTGACGTCCACGCCCCACTCGTCGTGCCGATAGTCAATCGAAGCCAGCGACGAGATCGTGTCAACAAGCAAGAGCGCTGGATGTCCGACCCTGTCGATCGCCCTCCGGACAGCGGCAACAGGGCTGACGCAGCCGGTCGAGGTCTCGTTGTGAACGACGCAGACCGCGCGGATTCGGCCGTCTTTGTCGGCTCTGAGCGCGGCCTCGATCGCGGCGGGGTCGGCGCCGCGTCGCCAGTCGGTTTCCAGAAGGATCGGCTCGAGCCCGAGGCGCTTCGCCATTTCGCTCCAAAGCGAGGCGAACCAACCCGTGCGCGACATCAGCACGGCATCGCCTGGCGAGAGTGTATTGACGAGCGCGGCTTCCCACGCGCCCGTGCCGGAGGCGGGAAAGATCAGCACGTGGCCGTCCGTCTGGAAGACGCGCTTGAGGCCAGTCAGGACAGAACGTCCGAGCGTGGCGAAGTCGGGACCGCGATGGTCGATCGTGGGTTCCGAGATCGCGCGCAGCACGCGGCCCGGCACGTCCGTGGGCCCGGGGATTTGCAGGAAGTGGCGGCCGGGAGAACGCGTATTCATAGCGCCGCCTCGAGTTGTGGAAGGGGTGGAGCAGGAACGGCGTCCGCTACCTCGCGAGCAAAGGCGAGAAGCTGTTCGTCCGCTCCGAAGGCGGCCGCGAGATGCGCGCCGATCGGCAAGCCGGATCGCGATACGCCGATCGGAATGCTGAGCGCAGGGACGCCTGCGATATTGACCCAGCCAGTAAAGATCGCGTGGTCGCGCGGTCCGGCGGGCTTGCCATCGATCTGATCCGGATAAGGCGTCGCGGCCGGCCACGGAAGCGCCGCGGCTGTCGGCGTCAGAACCAAATCGACGCCGTCGAAAAGCTCGGCGACAAGTCGCCGAAGCGCGGACACAGCCTCCAGCGCGCCCAGATAGTCTGCGCCCGACACTTTCCGCCCGTCCTCCGCAATTGCGCGTGCGGAGGCGCCGGCGAGTTTCTCATATGTCGCGTTTTCAGCCATGAGCCATGCCACACCCGCGCGCGAGATAACATGCCAGACACGCGCCGCGATCTCGAGATCGAAGAAAACCTTGTCTTCGCGAACGTCATTTCCCATCGACGACAAATCTTGTGCGAGCGCCTCGACCTGAGACGCGACCTCCGGATCGACGGGCGCGGCGCCAAAACGCGGGACATAGAGGATGCGCGCCGCCTTCCTTGGCCAAGCCGGCGCGGGCGCGGTGGACGAGCGCCAGTCGCGCAGATCGTGGCCGCGCAGCACCGCGTCAAGCATGAGCGTGTCCTCGACCGTCCTGGCGAGCGACCCGATGGTCTCGAAGTCTGTGAGAATCGCCGGGAGTCCGTCGGCGCGTGGCCAACGGCCGATTGATGGCTTGTAGCCGACAAGGCCGGTGTGGCAGGCGGGGCGCCTGATCGAGCCTCCGCCATCCGTGCCGATCGCAGCGGGGACGAAGCCCGCAGCGACACTCGCCGCCGCGCCGCCGCTCGAGCCTCCGGGCGTGAGGTCGGTGTTCCATGGGTTGCGCGTGACGCCGAACAGGTCATTGCGCGTATAGCCCTCGAGCGTGAACTCCGGCGCGTTCGTCTTGCCAACGACGATCATTCCCGCGCGCCTGAGCTTTGCGACGGGCAGTTCGTCGTTCGCAGGCCGATAGTCTTTGAGCGCGCGGCTTCCCCATGTTGTTGGAAAGCCGGCCACATGGAGGTTGTCCTTGACGGAGATCGGAATGCCGTCGAGCCGGGAATGAGCCTGACCGAGCGAGCGCCGCTCATCGCTTTCCTTCGCCGCCGCGAGCGCGCCGGAACGATCGAGCGCGACGAAACTGTTCAAACGGGAATCGAATGCCTCAATGCGCTGGAACGTGCGCTGGACGAGTCCTACGGATGAGGCTTGGCCGTTCTGAAGTTCGGCCGCGAGACCTTCAAGCGTTTCCGCCACATCTCACCTCATTGATCTCGCGGAAGCGGCTGTCCGATCGCGGCCGGCATCCGTGACGCGCGCCCAAGAAGCGCCAGGACGATGAGCGCGATCAGATAGGGCGCCATTTGCACGATATAGGAACTGACCGGCAAGCCAAAGCTTTGCATGCGCAGTTCGAAGGCTTCCGCTGCGCCGAAAGCGAGACAGGCGATCGCCGCGCCATAGGGATTCCAGCGCGCCACGATCAGCGACGCGAGCGCGAGATAGCCGCGACCGCCGGTCATGCCATCAGTGAAGGTTCCGACCTGCTGCAAGGACAGAACCGCGCCGCCGATGCCAGCGACAGCCCCGCAGGCCACGACGGCGAGCATGCGCACGCGAAACGGCTCCCCTCCGGAGGCCAAAACTGTCTCCGGGCTTTCGCCGGTCGCGCGCAGCGTCAAGCCGGCCTGCGTGCTACCGAGAAAGAACGCGAGGGCGAGGCAGCCGATGATTGCGAGATAGGTCAGCGGCGGCAGCGCAAACAGGAGCGGCCCGGCGACCGGAATATCGGCAAGGCCCGGAATCGGCCAGGGCGGAAGCGGCGTCAGGTGGATGGCGATGGGACGACCACCACCAGAGAGCACGCGCATGAGGTAGCTGGTCAGCCCTGCCGCCAGAATATTCGCCGTGAGACCTGTGACCATGTTGTCCGCTCGATAGGCAACGGCAACGATCGCCACGACCAGTCCGATCGCTGCTCCGCACAGGATCGCAAGTGCGACGCCGACAAGCGCGCTGCCGGTCGCCCAGGCGCCGATCACGCCGCCGAACGCGCCCATGAGCATCATGCCTTCGAGCCCGACTGCAAAGATGCCTGCGCGCTCGGAGAGGATGCCGCCCAATGCGGCAAGCAGGAGCGGCGTCGCAATCCGGATGGCGGCTTCCAGGAACTCGATCATGCCCGCCTCACCGTCGCGGCAAGGATGAACAGCATGGTGAGGCCTTCGATCACCACGACAAGGGCGGAGGGAACGCCGATCTGCCGCTGCATCGACAGGGAGCCGGCCTCGAGAAGACCGACGAACAGCGCCGCCGGCGCCACCGCCAGCGGCTCGACAGCGCCGAGCAGCGCGACGGTTACGGCCTTGAAGCCGAAGCCCAGAGAAAAGCCTTCGATGAGCCGATGATGGATGCCGAGAACCTCGACGCCGCCGGCGAGGCCGGCGAGCGCGCCGGACAGCAGCATGGCCGCCCAGGTGAGGCCTGACATCGAAAATCCCGCGTAAGCGGCAGCGCGGCGGGATCGTCCGGCGACGCGGATGGCGAAGCCAAACGGCGTCAGCCACAGTGTAACTGAGAGCGCCGCAGCGGCGACGAGCGCAAGGATGAATCCGATATGCGCGTCGAGGCGCGGCAGCTTCCAAAGCCATGCGCTCGGCGGCATGATCGGCGACTGCAGGAACCCGGCTCCGGCTTGTCCAAGCGGTCCCGATAAGGCCTGCTGGACGAGCAGCGCGCCGACAAAATTCAAGAGGAGCGTGACGAGCACCTCGTGGACCCGCCGACCGAGATGGATGGCCGTTGCAATCGCTGACCACAACGCGCCGAACGCGGCCGCGCCGATCAGCGAAGCGGGCGCGACGGCCCAAGACGCAGAAGCAGGCCAGTGAAGCGCGACCGCGGCCGCGCCGAGCCCGCCGAGCGCGATCTGGCCTTCGGCGCCGATGTTGATGATTCCCGCGCGGAAGCAGAAGGCCACTCCTGATCCCGCCAACAAATAGGGCGTGGCCCTGTTGAGCGCGACGCCCAACTGGTGCGGGGACCCGGCGGCGCCTATCGCAATTGCAGCGAACGCGGCGAGCGGATTGTGCCCTGAGAGCGCGACCAACGCCGCCGCGCAGATGAGCGAAAGGACGACAGCCACGGCAATACGCAGTCCGACCCCTTCCGCCGCAACGAACCGGAGCGAGGCAAAGCGCGGCGCGGGAGGCCCCAAGTTCGGCGGCGCGGCTTCGGTCATGCGGCTCGGCCGGACATCCAAAGGCCGATCTGCGCGAGATCGACTTCGCCGCGCGGCACGATCCCCACGAATTGTCCGTCCGCCATCACGGCGACGCGGTCGGAGACGTCGAGCACCTCCTCCAGTTCGGACGAGACGTAGAGGATCGCCGCGCCGGCGTTCCGAAGCGCGAGCGTCTGTTCAATAACGAAGCGGGTCGCTCCGGGATCAAGACCCCAGGCGGGCTGATGCGCGATGAGCGCCGCCGGCTTCCTGTCGAACTCTCTCGCGACGACGATTTTCTGTTGGTTGCCGCCGGACAATCGCGCAGC
>DATCEJ010000398.1:0-8057 GCA_036510135.1 Roseiarcus sp.
GGCTCCCAGAACCAGGGGAGCGTCTTCACGTTGTTCCAGGCCATGAAGTCGGGCAGACCGCTTACGCCGGTCTGGATCGGAATCGTGCGCAGCTTCAGCGCCATCGCCATGCAGTAGGAGCCGAGGCCAAAGCTCGCCGCCTGACCGAGATTAAGAATCCCCGCATACCCCCACGATAAGCTCAGAGCGAGCGACAGGATGCCGAAGATGATGTAGCGCGCGAACTTGTTCAGCAGGTAGGCGTCGCTGACAAACAGCGGGACGGCGAGGATAGCCACGCAGAAGATCGCGTAGGCGAGGAGGCGCAGAATAGGTTTGTGATGGTCATTCATACCATCAGCCCCGATTCACCCGCATTGTGAAAAGCCCTTGCGGGAAAAGACGGATCAACACCACAACCCCAAGGAACACGATGGCCTTCGCCATCGTGTCGTTCGTAAGGAATCCGAGCACGCCGGACGCCTGACCGATAAGATAGGAGCTGGCGATGGTCCCGAGCAGGCTCTGCACGCCGCCCATGACGACGACCAGAAAGGCGTCCACGACATAGTTGGTTCCCATGTCTGGGGCGACGCTTTTCAAGGGCGAGACGAGCGCTCCGGCGATACCGGCGAGACCCGCGCCGTAGGCGAAGGTCAGCGCATAAATCCGCCCGGCATTAATGCCGAAGCAGCGCGCGATCTCGCGGTTTTGCGTGATCGCGCGCAGACGCATTCCGTATTCGGTATGAAAGATCAGGAGATAGGTGATGACGAGCAGCGAGAACGCGATGAAGAAAATGAAGATGCGGTAGGCGGATTCCTCATAGAACCCGATATGAACGGGGTTGGTCAGGAAGTCCGGCATCTTGACGTAGCGCAGCTCCGCGCCGGCGCTGAGCCGGATTGCCTGCTGCAAAATCACCCCGACGCCCCAGGTCGCCAGGATCGTGTCGAGCGGTCGCGTATAGAGATGCCTAATCAGCAGCCACTCGATCAGCAGGCCGACCACTCCGACGAGCACGAAAACGATCGGGAGACACGTGATCAGGTTGAGACCGAACAGGCTTTGCAGAAACCAGACGGAATACGCGCCGAGCATGACGAATTCGCCATGGGCGAGGTTGATCACTCCCATCGTGCCGTAAATGATCGCTAGCCCCAGGGAGACAAGCAACAAAATGGATGCGATACTCAGTCCGACGGAGATCTGAGAAATCACTGTGCTCATGCCGGATGATCTTTCCCAGGGGCGGAGCGGCCGTCGGCGGCCCCACCCCCTTTCCCGCTTCTCAGGCAGCCAGTTTCTTTCGTCGGCCGGCGGATCACCCCTTCTTCTCGACCAGACCGTCCGGCGTGCATAGCTGGCCGGGATACGCCCAATAGGGCAACGGCTTGACCCATTCCTTGGACTGTTCGATCACTTTGAACTGGCCGTTCGCCTGCGCCTCGCCGATCTTCGGCCAGAGGTAGGTGTGCGAGTTGTCGGGATCGACCTTCACCAGACCTTCCGGCGCCTTGTACTCCTGGTTCCACGCGGCCTTCCGGATGGCCGGGGGCGTCAGATCCTTGCCGCCGAGTTTCTCCACAGCCTGCTTGAACAGCTTGACTTGGAAATAGGCGGGCTCCGACACGAAGTTTGTTGTCTTGTCCTTGCCCCAGCGCTTCTGGAAGTCTTCAACGAACTTGTGGTTCTCCGGCGTGTCCGTCGACATGAAATATGGCGCCGAGGTGAAGTGACCGGCGGCGAACTCGCCGCCCATCGCGGCAATTTCCTCTTCCGACGTCGTCAGGCTCGCCATCGGCATCGTCGCGGGATTAAGGCCGGCGGCTTTGTACTGCCGGTGAAGCGCCACCACGCTGTCCCCGACCACGGTCGAGAAGATGACGTTCGGCTTCGTGTCCTTGATCTTGCCGATGACGGTGCTGAATTCCGAATGGCCGAGCGGCACGTATTCCTCGCCGACAACCTCGCCGCCCAGTTGCTTCAGCAGAATTTTGCAGACGTTGTTCTCTTCCTTTGGATAGATGTAGTTGGAGCCGATCAAATAGAATTTTTTGCCGAAGGTCTTGACCAGCCAGGGCACGAAATCCTTCTGCTGCTGGTTTGGCACGGCGCCGGTGTAGATGACGTTCTTGGAGCATTCGCGTCCTTCGTACAGCGTCGGATACCAATACAGGTTGTCGTACTTTTCGAACACCGGCAGGACCGCCTTGCGGCTCGCCGAAGTGTAGGAACCAAACACGCTGACGCACTTGTCGCCGATCACGAGTTTCTTGGCCTTCTGCGAGAAGGTCGCCGGATCGGAGGCAGGGTCCTCGACGATGGGCACAACCTTCATTCCGGCGATGCCGCCGGCTGCATTGATCTCCTCAATCGCCATCAGGGTCGCCTGATTGAGCGAGGTTTCGATGATCGCCGTCGTCCCGGTCAGCGAATAGAGGACGCCAACCTTGATCTCGCCGCCCGCGGCCCAGGCGAGGCCGGACGTCTTGCTCCAGATGTGTGGAAACCCAGCGCCCGCGAGGCCTCCCACCGCCGCGGCCGATTTCAGGAATGTCCGCCGTGTGCTGCTCATGTCGCTCCTCCCAGAGCCGAAAAAGCAAAAGCCCTCCCGCTGCTCGAAGCAGGGGGAGGGCTTTTTTGCCGATGTGATGCGGCTGTGTCGCCGCGCCGAAACTACGTTCCCGTAGGTCCGGAACCATAGCGGTAGCCGAGCAATTCGAAGGAGTCAATGATCGCCAGCGCGACCGCGGCCGCGGATACGCGACGGTCCATCGCTTGTCTACGAATGAGGCCGTACGCCTCGTCTTCCGGCATTCCGCGCTCGGCCATCACGATCGCTTTCGCGCGCTCTATCGTTCGCGTCGAGCGCAGATTCTCCTCGAGCT
The DNA here is from genome assembly GCA_036510135.1 of Roseiarcus sp. Lineage (GTDB taxonomy): Bacteria > Pseudomonadota > Alphaproteobacteria > Rhizobiales > Beijerinckiaceae > Roseiarcus. The sequence goes on from DATCEJ010000398.1 coordinate 2,871, forward strand.
TGTCGATTTTCTCGCGCAGGCGCCTCTCATACTGAAACTGCTTGAGCGCAAGGCCAAAGCTCGCGGCGATCGCGTTCGCGGAAAAGGGACGTGGGAGGATGCACTGAGGCGTCGCGTTGCAGAGCGCGTCGAGATTGACCACGCCGTCGACCGGAAGGATGACGACGAGCGCGGCTGCGGCAGCGCCGGGAACCCACTGCAATCTCTGCGCGAGGTCGGGGATATATTCGCAATAGATAACATCCGCGCCGGACGGCATGGTCTCTTGCATCGGCCAGACGAGGCGTACCTGGGCGCGTGTCCGCCGCAGCTCACGGATCAGGAACCCGATCTGATCGTCGGGCGGCGCGACGACGATCGCGTCGACAACGTGGGCTCCTGACGTTGACTTGGAGCCGGCAAGTCGTTGGTGGTCGACCTTGCGAACCGCTGGATCACGCATGAGACGAAGCCCGCATGATCACGCCAGCAGCCCCGCCGCGACGCCGGCGCAGACGGTCAGGAATGGATCGGGACGCACCGGCGATGCAGACTGGTCGACAATGTCGAACTGTCCGTTTCGATCGGCGCGCCCGATCCGGCTCCACAGATTGGAATGACCGCAGGCCGGATCGATCGAGACACGCCCTTGCGGCGCGTCGATGGTGCTCCCGAGCGCCATCGACCGCAGGACGTCGGTGTCGATTGTGCCCGCCATTTCCAGCGCCCGGGCGAAGAGGAAGACCTGAAAGTAGGCAGCCTCAACGCACATATTGGTTGGCTCGCTTTCCCCCCAACGCTTTTTGAAGCGGGAGACGAACGAGGCGTTCGCTGCGCTGTTGACACCCTGAAAGTAGGACGCGGCTGTAATGTGGCCCTCGCCGACGTCAAAGCCCATGGCGCGGACTTCCGCTTCAGTCGTCGTGAGGCTTGCGATCGGCATCTCGCTTGGCTCAAGTCCGGCGTCCTTGTAGGCTTGGTAAAAATGGACCGTGCCGTCGCCGACGATTGTGGAGAAGATCACGTCCGGTCTCACCCGCTTCAGGTCCTCGATCAGCGGGAGGAAATCGCGCTGACGTGCGCGAAGGCTGAAATAGCGTTCGCCGACAACGCTGCCCCGCCCCCGGAGAAGCTCCCGCATGACGCGGTTGGATTCGCGCGGATATATGTAATCAGAACCCACGAAGTAGAAGCGGGAGCCGAAATGTTCGATTAGATACTGGCAGAGCGCCACACTGTTCTGGTTTGGCGCCGCGCCGGTATAGATGACGTTGGGGGACGCCTCGAAGCCCTCGTATAGCGTAGGGTACCAGAGCAGCCCGTTCAGCCTTTCGACGACGGGCAGGACGGCTTTACGGCTAGACGACGTGTAGCAGCCGAAGATTGTGCTGACCCCGTCCTCAATCATCAGCCGCTTGGCGAATTGTCCAAAGGCAGCGGAATCCGAGGCAGGATCGTAAATGACCGACTTGAGCTCGCGGCCGCACACGCCGCCGGAACCGTTGATCTCGTCAATCGCGAGCAACGTTCCCTGAAGCTGCGTCTCCTCGATGATCGACATGAAGCCGGTGCGCGAAAACAGCACCCCCACGCGCCACGGCGCGCCATTATCCGCTTCGACTGCCCTCATACTTCATGTCCCGGGACTAGGGACGAGACCTTGCGTTTCAAAGCATCGGCGCCACTTTGGTGGGCCCTCAAGCCCAACGATTTCTGACATGTGGCGGGAGGGAAGGCAACCGTAGCGTTGTCGTAATCGTGGCGGGCTCTGGTGCAAACCGCGCGAGGGCGGAATAGTTGCAGGTATGGGAGTTTGCGGGGCAAGGGGTGACTTGGGGATGCTGAGGCGTTGTCACGGCGGTGTCAGACCAATTTTTCGGGCCCCCTCTCGCCGTGGTCGTTTCACGCAATGAGCAACCCGTTCCGCTATTTTAACACCTCGCCGGAAGTGATCCGCCTGGTCGTCATGATGTACGTGAGATACCCGCTGTCACTGCGCAACGTTGAAGATCTGCTGGCAGAGCGCGGGATTGACATCCACGAGACGGTCCGATTTTGGTGGAACCGGCCCGATATTCGCGGCAGAGATCGCGAAGAAGCGGGTAGCGCATATGCGCGGCTTCCCCCAGTGGCGCTGGTATTTGGATGAGGTCTTCGTGAAGATCAAACGGCAAGCTCTGCTATCTCTGGAGCGCGGCCTGCTTGTTTCGCTTCGACTGAACCAGCACATCGAGGACCTCGCCCCCGGCGTCGACGGCCCACCAGAAGTAGACCATTCGGCCGTCGATTTTCAGATAGACCTCGTCCAGATGCCACGTGGGATGGGGCTTCGGGCGACGCTTTCGCAGGTCGGCCGCGATCATCGGTCCGAAATGGTTCATCCAAGGCCGAACGGTCTCGGCGGCCGCCCGAGCGACGGCTGCAAACGTCACAACATCGTCCACGCGGGGCTGAGCGCGTTGCGCAACGCGTTGAAAGTGAGTCGGCGCCGCTGCAGGGTCGCGTGAAGCTGCGGGTTGGGCTCGACGCGGCCGTTGACCCTGGTCATAGCTGCGACGGCGGTCTCAAGGTTGGGATGGAGCTTGACGCCGACCGCAGCGACGATGGCGGCGCCGAGCGCGCCGACTTCATCCACTGCCGCGAGTTCGAGCGGCAGACCGATCGCGGCGGAAAAAATTTCGAGCCAGGGGCGGCTGCGTGCCGCGCCGCCGGCGAAGCGCGCAGCGCGCGGCTTTGAACGTCCGCTCAGCAGATGATCGACATGTGCACGATGCTCGAAAGCCACACCTTCGTAGACGGCTCGGATCACTTCCGGCAGGCCGTGCCACGAGGCAAGCCCGATGAAGCATCCGCGCGCATCGGGTTCGTTCAACCGGCCGTTCAAATAAGGAAGAAAATACGGGAGCGCCTCGGCCCCGTGCGCGCGAAGCACCTCCTCGTTGCAGAAATCGAACATGGCCTCGCGGCTACGCCGACTGCCGTCGGTTCGGCTGAGTATGGAATCGACCAGCCACTCGAGGGCGCTTGCGGAAGTCGGTCCTGCATCGGTGAGAACGAAGTCGCCGGGCCTGGGTCCGAGGATGGGTGCGGACACCGAACCGTCCGTGGTCGGCGTCCGGCTGGAGAGTTGGTTGAGACCCCAGGTACCGGCGATCACACTGATCAGGCTTTCGTCTATCGCGCCGAGGCCAAGAGCCATCGCCGGGCCGTCGGCATAGCCGGCGGACACCGGAGTCCCGGACGCGAGACCAGTCTCGGCCGCGGCCTGTTCGGAGACGGCGCCGACAATGGTGAGCGGCTCCGCGCCCTCACCGAAGAGCCTTGCGTATTTGGCAAGGCCGAAATCCTCCAGCACGTCTGGCGTCCATTGTCGGAGTCGCATGTCGATCACGCCGCCCGAGGACAAGTCGCTGACCTCGAGCCCCGCCACGCCCGTAAGGCGAAAGCGAAGATAGTCCTTGCAGAACATCGCGTGGTCAGCGCAGGAGAGCGCCTCCGGTTCGTGCGCTTCAAGCCAGGCGATCAGTGGCGCCGGTTTGCCCGCCCATTGCCGCTGATAGGTGCGAGGGATGGTGCGCGCTTCCATTCCATCGGCGCGCCAGCGGGTGACGATCGCTTGTGCCCGTAGATCCGGCGACAGGATGCCGTTTCGGACTGGCGCTCCTTTGCGGTTGAGCAGGTAGAGGCCATTGCCATAGCCGGTAAGGCCGACGGCGGCGATCTTCGAAGGCTCGACTGCCAGAACCTTGCGCGAGACCTCGCAGACAGCCCTCCACATCGCCTCGGGGTCGCGCTCGAGGCAACCTGGCGCTGGATGCAGGGGCGCCATCGTGACACGGGCGACCGCGCGCTCGACGCCGCATTCGTCATAGAGCGCCGCCTTGATCGCCGTGCCCCCTGCGTCGAAGGCGATGATGTTCCATCGGGACATAGGGCTCGGACGCCACTCAATACTCGGTGCGGAGCGTGTGAGCGCCAAAACCGAAGTCAGTAGCCTCCCAACCGAGCTTGCGGTCGCAGATCGCGTCGCGTTCCGGCCGGCTCCGCGCCCAGCCCTCAGTCAACCGAAACGCGAAGGCGGCCGAGCTCAAGCCAACCGCTGGCCTCTGAGGCTGGACGCGCGCTTGCAAAGCCCCGAAGTGACCTCTGCGCCGACCCGGCCCGTCTTCGGCCCCTGCTCCACGATCGGCGCCGGCCAGGTCTGTCACGCCGGCGCTGCAGCGCCGTCCGGCCGAAAGGCGCAAGCCACGAACGTCTTCGGACACCAGCCGATTGGCGGCCTCTCTGGGAGAGTGGGCGGTCAGAAGCGGGGCGAAGATGGTCACGTCGCGCGGCCGGCCTGAATCAACGAGGCCTTATCCAGCGGAATGGTATAGTCCTCCATGAGAGCGATTTGAGGCTCCAGACTTCAGAATAACCCACCCCATAGCCGCGGTCGAGGCCGCGTCGCATTATCGGCCGTATGGATTCGAGGGAAACGAGCTGCTTCCGTCTGCCGGCCCGCTCCTATTCGCTGATTCCAAGCAGGGATTTCTCGCTCTTGCGATCGAACAGATAGACGCGATCGGGCGCGAAGACGGCGTGAATGGCCTGACCTTCCTTGAGCCTGACCTTGCCCGCCAGCAGGACGTTGAGCCGGCGGCCAGACGTCATTTTCGAGCGCACGAGCGTGGTGTGGCCGAGAGGTTCGACCGTGTCCACCGAACCCGAGATGCTCAACGCGGCGGCGTCGGCTGAGGCATCTGAGAAGATGATGTGCTCAGGCCGGACGCCGACCGTCACGTCCGGCCCTGTAGCCCGCGCGACTGCCTGCCGCGCGCCGCCGTTCATCACGAGCGTCGCCTGCTCGGCAGGCAGAACAATACGGTCCCCCTCCACGCGCCCCTCGAGAAGGTTCATCGGCGGGCTGCCGATGAAGGTCGCGACATAAGTGTTGTTCGGCCGCTCGTAGAGCTCGCTGGGACTCCCGATCTGCTGAATCCGGCCGTCCCGCATCACGACGATGCGGTCGCCCATGCTCAGCGCTTCGACCTGGTCATGAGTCACGTAGAAGGTCGTCACGCCAAGCCGCTCCTGCAGCTTGATGATTTCGGCCCGCATCTCCATCCGCAGGGCCGCGTCGAGATTGGACAGAGGCTCGTCCATCAGGAAGACGCGCGGCTCCCGCACGATCGCGCGACCCAGCGCGACGCGCTGCCGCTGGCCGCC
>DATCEJ010000399.1:0-2158 GCA_036510135.1 Roseiarcus sp.
CACTTGGGCGTGAACTGAATTGAATTTCTGTAGTGTCTTCGCGCTTCGAAACCTCTGCATGGCTCGCTCTCGGAGCGGAAGAATGACGAAGACGGGGCGAAAGATTGACGCGGCGCTGAAGGCGAGGATCGCCCTTTGAGGCGCTGTGCGAACATGCGACGGCGACCGACCTGGCGCAGGGCCATCAGGGTCATCCGAACCAAATTTACGCGTCGAAGAAGCATCTGCTGGACCATGCGGCGCGGGCGTTCGATCCGAAAGTTGGCATGGACGCGGAAGCGGCGTCGGCGCGCGAGATCGAGAAGCTTCACGCCAAGATCGGCCAGTTGACGATCGAGAATGATTTTTTCGACAGGAGGTTCGGCAAATGAGCGCGTCGAACTGTCGAGCCAAGCCCGATCGCCATCATCCCGATTTATCCGTACGCCGGCAATGCGCGATGCTCGGCGTGGCGCGCTCGGGCGTCTATCGCAAGCCGCGACCGGCCAACGACAACGACCTCGAGGCGATGCGGCGCATCGAGCGCTGTTCACCGCGCGGCCGTTCTTCGGCGCCCGGCGCATCGCACTACGCTGGCGGCGAAGGATTTTCCGATCGACCGCAAGCGCGTGCGGCGGCGGATGCGGCTGACGGGATCGAGGCGCTCGGCTCGAAGCCGAGGACGAGCAAGCCCGCGGCGGGTCACAAGATTTATCCCTATCTCTTGCGCGACATGACGATCGATCGGCCGAACCAGGTCTGGCGGCAGACATAACCTACATCCCGATTGGCCGGGCCTCCTCTATCTTGTCGCGGCCATCGACTGGGCGAACCGGGCGGTTCTCTCCTGGCGGCTCTCCAACACGATGGACGCCTCGTTCTGGCGTGGCGGCGCTGGAGGAGGCGCTGGCCCGATATGGCAAGCCCGAGATATTTAACACGGACCAGGGCAGCCAGTTCACCGGCGCCGCCTTCACCGGGACGTTGCTCGCGGCAAGCGTGCGCATCTCGATGGACGGGCGCGGCCGCTGGATGGACAACGTGTTCATCGAGCGGGTCTGGCGCTCGCTAAAATACGAAGACATCTGTCTCAGGGGGCTACGCCGACGGCCGCGAGGCGAAAGCCGGCTTCGGCGAACATTTCGCCTTCTACAACGAACGTCGCCTTCATCAAGCGCTCGGCTATCGCGCGCCGATGGCCGTCTGGCGCGAGGGCGTCGCGTCGGCAGCTCGTAAACGTGGGGACAACGCTCACGCGTTGACCACAGGCCCACAGGCAGATCAGAAACAGCAGCAGACGGGTCTCCTGGCGGCTTGATAAAGGACAACCAGCAGATTTCCAACTTGGCCGCCGCCAAAACGGTCCCACTTCACGCCGAAAGGGCGGCAATCAGGGGCGTATCGGCGAGTTACCCAAATAAGGCCGCCAGATTCCCTGTTTGCGCTTTTTCATTCCCTGTTCGCGCGATTTAATTCCCTGTTCTCATTCTTAGGGAATTTGCCTACAAACCATTGACGTAGCTCGCCTAATTCTGAGCAAAATTCTCCCAGAACGCCTAAAAACGAAAAATTCCCTGTTCTTTTCCCTGTTAGCAGGGAATCTCAAGGCTCTGAGACCGGTTCGACTGAACTGCGTCGTCAGCCACGCATTCGCGGAATTCGGAGACTTCGCGGCGTGCGGCTGAGAGCCCCTTATTCCGCGGGCCGTTGCGGGAGCGGAGATTGGAACGCGCGAACGCCGAAGCCACGCGGCGTTCGCGGTTTCGCTGGTTCAATTGGGTTGGAGCGGAACGTCGGATCAGACCAGGCCGAGCCGGGCTTCCTGCTCGGCCCAGGACAGCGGAAGGTTACGCCCGAAGCCGGGTGACGGTCAGGTCAGCGGGCGCGCGGCCTTCCGCGATGGCCTCAATGACGCGGGGCGACAGATAGGCGATCGGCGCCAAGACCTGAACATGACGCTCGGCCACCTTTTCGTGTTCAGCGATCGCGCCAAAGCCGAACGCTGGGTCTTTGATGATCGTCTCGACCCGGTCCCGCGATCTCGCGATGGCGGTCAGCAACGAGACGCGGCGCACCTCGTCCATCGCGCATTGCCGTGTGGGCGAATGAAATACGCCCTTTCGGAGCGGAAGCGTCGGAACGAAGGGAACCGAGATTGTCGAGGGCGGGGATGCGGCGC
>DATCEJ010000400.1:0-3223 GCA_036510135.1 Roseiarcus sp.
CGACCTTAGCGGCTCACCATCGCCGCCGGATGATGAACGACCCAGATCTCCGAGATCGAAGACAAGACAACGATGACGCCGAGCACGACGCAGGTCCACATCGCGGCGTGGATCGTTGCGAATCGCAAGGCCCATGGCGCGATGATCACGAGCGCGCCGAAGATGAGCGCGATCCATTCCTCCCACTCGGCGAACTGCATGAGCGCGGCGACGCCCATGAGGAAGATGATCACGCCGCCGACCCATACGCTTCTCGCCGCCATGACGTCCCCGGAGAATCCGAGAGCCCAAGGCGATATGAAAAGCAGCACGCCACAGATCAGGTTGATCCAGTCCTGGACATTCTTTTCGCCCCCGCGCAACGAAGCATTGTTTGCCATTTCAAAACTCCTTCATCACACGCGACGTTGAACAACGCCGTTAATCCACTTAGCTAGCACTCGTTTTTGGGGATTTGATGGCGTCAATCGCGAGCGGGCTGGCGAAGGCGACAGCGCTTCAATTGGGCATGAAAGGTGAGGGCGCCAGCGAAAGCCGGGGATCGAATCGCGCACTGTAGGCGCGGCCTGTAGACGGGATCGTTGATCGCGTCCGCCGCGCTCCAGAAGGCCGTTCGGAGAACGCCCTTCTGTCGACGGGTCGAGCGCTGCTGCAATGGTCGCGTCGATTCAAACGCGTCTCCCTCCAGGCCCAGAACGCGAGCAGCCCGCGCTGGACGGCGCGGGCTGCTTATTGAGGCTCAATTGAAGGAGCGCGAAGCGTCCCTTAGGGTTCTTCGGGCGCCGGCTCCTTGTCGTTCGCGTCCGAGTCAGCGGGTTCCACTCGTTTGCGCGACCGCCGAGCGCCCGCCGCGACAATCAGATCGCGCTCGAGCCGCGGTTGGGCCGGACCTTCCGGATAGACGAAGCTGAGCTTCTTTGTGCCGGCTTCATCGGCCGTGACCACGACCTTGACCACGCCTCCGCCTTTGAGCCGACCGAACAGCACCTCGTCGGCGAGCGGCGTCTTGATCTGGGTCTGGATCACGCGCGCCATCGGCCGGGCGCCCATCGCCTCATCGTAGCCGTTCTTGACCAGCCATTCGCGCGCTTCGTCGGTGAGCTCGATCGTCACGTTGCGGTCGCTCAGCTGAGCCTCGAGCTGAAGGATGAACTTATCGACGACCCGAGCGATGATTCCCTCCGGCAGCCGCGCGAACGGCACGATGGCGTCGAGCCGATTGCGGAACTCGGGCGCGAACAACCGGTCGATCGCCTCGGTATCGTCGCCCTCCCGCTTCGACTTGTGGAAGCCGAAGGCGGCGCTCGCGAGATCCCGCGCCCCCGCATTGGTGGTCATGATCAAGATCACATTGCGGAAGTCGATCTGCTTGCCGGAGTGATCGGTCAGCTTGCCATGGTCCATGATCTGCAACAGGATGTTGAACAGGTCAGGATGGGCCTTCTCTATCTCGTCCAACAACAGAACCGAGTGCGGATGCTGGTCGATGGCGTCCGTCAGCAGGCCGCCCTGGTCAAAGCCGACATAGCCTGGCGGCGCGCCGATCAGCCGCGAAACCGTATGGCGCTCCATATATTCCGACATGTCGAAGCGGGTCAGCTCCAATCCGAGACTGACCGAGAGCTGGCGGGCCGCCTCCGTCTTGCCGACGCCAGTCGGGCCGGAGAACAGGTAGCAGCCAATCGGCTTTTCTGGGTCGCGCAAGCCCGCGCGGGCGAGCTTGATCGCGGAAGCCAGCGCCGCCACCGCCTCGTCCTGGCCGTAGACAGCGCGCTTCAGGGTCTGTTCGAGGTGCTGGAGCACTTCGGTGTCGTCCTTCGACACGGACTTCGGCGGGATCCGCGCCATCGACGCGACTGTCGCCTCGATCTCCTTGACCCCGATGGTCTTCTTGCGCTTCTGCTCGGGGACCAGCATTTGCGAGGCGCCCGTTTCGTCGATGACGTCGATCGCCTTGTCCGGTAGCTTGCGGTCGTGGATATAGCGCGACGACAGTTCCACCGCCGCCTTCACCGCTTCGGCGGTATAGCGAAGTTTGTGGAACTCCTCGAAATAGGGCTTGAGGCCCTTGAGGATCTCGATCGCATCAGCCACGCTCGGCTCCTTGACGTCGATCTTCTGGAACCGGCGAACTAGCGCGCGGTCCTTCTCAAAATACTGTCGGTACTCCTTGTAAGTCGTTGAACCGATGCAGCGAAGTGTTCCTTGCGCCAAAGCTGGCTTGAGCAGGTTCGAGGCATCCATCGCCCCGCCCGAAGTGGCGCCGGCGCCAATAACCGTATGGATTTCATCGATGAACAGAATCGCGTCCTTGTGCTGCTCGATTTCCTTCATCACCTGCTTCAGGCGCTCTTCGAAATCGCCGCGATAGCGCGTGCCGGCGAGCAGCGCGCCCATGTCGAGCGCGAAGACGGTCGACTCGGACAAAACCTCAGGCACATCCGAATTGATGATCTTGCGTGCGAGGCCCTCGGCGATTGCCGTCTTGCCGACGCCAGGATCACCAACCAGCAGCGGGTTGTTCTTCTGCCGGCGGCACAAAACTTGAATGGTGCGCTGCACTTCTGCCTCGCGGCCAATGAGAGGATCGATGCGCCCCTCTCGCGCCTTCCGATTGAGGTTGACGCAATAAGCTTCCAAGGCGCCTTCCTTTTTCTTTGAATCCGAGCTGTCCTTCGAATCCTTGGAATCGCGCGACTCGTGCTCGTCGTCGGTCCCGCGCGGCAGGCGCGATGTATCGGAGGCTCCAGGACGCTTGGCGATTCCATGGCTGATGTAGTTCACCGCGTCGTAGCGGGTCATATCCTGCTCTTGCAGGAAATATGCCGCATGCGTCTCGCGCTCGGCGAAAATGGCGACGAGGACGTTCGCGCCAGTCACTTCCTCGCGACCCGACGACTGAACGTGGAACGCCGCGCGCTGAACGACGCGCTGGAAGCCATTGGTCGCCTTGGCCTCCTCTTGGCTGTCGACGACCAGATTTTCAAGTTCGGTGTCGAGGTATTGAACGACGGTCTTGCGCAGAGCGTCGAGGTCGACGCCGCATGCCCGCAGGACGGCGGCCGCATCGACGTCGTCGATCAGCGCCAGCAGCAGATGTTCGAGGGTTGCGTATTCATGACGGCGCTCGTTGGCGAGCGACAGGGCTCGACGAAGGGTCTTTTCTAGCGCGCGGGAGAAAATTGGCATCGGGCGCCTTTCACTTCTTTTCCATGATGCACTG
>DATCEJ010000401.1:0-4329 GCA_036510135.1 Roseiarcus sp.
TTCGCCGATAATGCGCGTGTATTAGACGCATCGCTGCCGATCCCTGGTTAGGGAATCGGCCCCCAACGGACATCGATGGCGGACGGCGCGGCTAGCCAGGAGCCTGTACATTTGTTTGCGCAAACCAGAAAGCTCGGGTAAGATCAGCTTGTGATGACAAACTGGCTTGGCGTGCATTCCAACCTGCCTCGAGGGGGCGGCCTCAGCGTGGCTCCGCCCCTTTCTGCAACCAGGGCGGGTCTTCGGGAGGGTGAGGGAAAAATTTTGCTTGGATTCGCCGTAACCCGTTGAAAAGCCCCGATTCGGCGAAGGAAAACCAAGGAAATGCAAGCTTATTTCCTTGGATTTATTTGGTTTTCCTTGCTTTTCCTTGGAGGAAGTTCGCGCGCCGGGTTGCTATCCGTTCTTGACTGGCCGGACGAGCGCAACGGTCTTCGGTGACGATACGGGCGCCAGCTTGACGTCGGAGCGGCTCGTTTCGATGTTCTCGAGGAACTGGCGCGCGCTCTCTTTCCAGGTGAACCGCATCGAATGTTCGCGTGCCTCATCGCGCGACAACGTCAACGCCTTGAGGCAAGCCGCTCGTAGATCCTCGTCGAGCACCCCGGCGCCGGCCCCCACGACGTCGATCGGCCCGGGCACTGGATAAGCCGCGACCGGCAAGCCGCTGGCCATAGCTTCGATCATGACGATCCCGAACGTGTCGGTGCGCGAGGGAAAGACGAACACGTCCGCGCTCGCATAGATGTCTGCCAACGCTTCGCCCTGCTTGGCGCCAAGAAAATGGGCATGCGGATAGCGGCGCTCGAGCTGGCGGCGAACCGGCCCGTCGCCGACGATGACGGTGGACCCTGGCAAATCGAGGCCAAGCAGCGCTTCGAGGTTCTTTTCGACCGACACCCGTCCGACCGACAGGAAGATCGGCCGCGGCAGGTCGAGCGCGCGCTTTGACCGCGGCCGGTAGATGGCGTGATCGACCCCACGCGTCCAGAGCCTCACGTGCGGGAAGCCGCGACGGGTGAGGTCGGCGCCGATCGTCGGCGTCGGCGCCATCACCGCAGCCGAAGGCGCGTGAAAATAGCGCAAGCCCGCATAGGTCAGCCATTCGGGAACGCGGACGCGCGCCGACACATATTCGGGGAAGCGGGTGTGGTAACTGGTGGTGAAGATCCGCTTGTGCGTGAGGCAATAGCGGCGCGTGAGCCAGCCGATTGGGCCTTCGGTGGCGATATGGATATGGTCGGGCTTGGCTTCCTCAATCCGCTGGCCCATACGTCGCCAGGACGGGATCGCGAGGCGAATTTCCGGGTAGGAGGGCAGGGGAGCGCTCCACATGCCCTGCGGCGTGATGAATTCAAACGCCGCGCCCAATTCGGCGGCCGCCAGGGTCATTCGCTCTAGAGTCGACACCACGCCATTGACTTGCGGGCGCCAGGCGTCGGTGGCGATCAGGATACGCATCAAGCCAATTCCGCTTGCGCCTCGTCAGCCCTCGCCTCGGTCGCATCCTCGAACGATAGCTTGTCATCGGCCCAGGCGAGTTGCAGCGGATTCTTCCAAAGCAACACTTCCATCTGTCCGTCAAAGTGCTCGACGACCAGCGAGCAAGATTCCACGAAGTCGCCGGTGTTGACGTAGATCACGCCCTCCATGTCGCGGATGACCGGGTGATGGATGTGGCCGCAGACCACGCCGTCGACGCCGCGTTTTCTGGCTTCCGCGGCCAGCTCTTTCTCGAATGAACCAATGAAATTGACCGCGTTCTTGACCTTGAGTTTCGCCCAGGCTGAAAACGACCAATAAGGCAGGCCCAGCGCCCGGCGCGCTGCGTTGAAATGGGTGTTGACGAACAGGGCCGTATCGTAGGCCCAGTCGCCGAAGAAGGCGAGCCACTTCGAATGGCGTACGACGACGTCGAACTCGTCGCCATGAATGATGAGATAGCGCTTGCCATCGGCCGCGGTATGGATCGCCTGCCGCTTGATCTCGATTCCACCGAAGGTCAGGCCGAAGAACTGACGGGCGAATTCATCGTGGTTGCCCGGGACGAACACCATCCGTGCGCCACGCCTCACCTTTCGCAGCAATTTCTGGATGACGTCGTTATGCGCCTGCGGCCAGTACCAGCCGGAGCGGAGCCGCCAGCCGTCGATGATGTCGCCGACAAGGTAGATGGTGTCTGCGTCGACATGGCGCAGCATATCCAAGATGAGATGCGCTTGGCACCCGCGCGTGCCCAGGTGCAAATCCGACAGGAACAAGGTCCTGTATCGACTGGTCTCTTGGAACTTGGGCACCGGGGGCCTCCTCGCGAGGGGGCGAACATCGAGAAATGACTGCTCAGATTCTCATGTCGCTTCGATGACGCGACGCACTTGAAGGTTTATAATTCTCAGCCTGGAGAGTGTCGAGAGCAGGGGCGCCACAGTGGATTTGGGAATTGCAGGCCGAAAAGCGATCGTTTGTGCGTCGAGCAAAGGCTTGGGCCGCGCCTGCGCCCAGGCGCTTGCGGAAGCCGGATGCGCGGTCGTGCTCAACGGACGGGATAAGGAGATCCTGAGTCGCACCGCAACCGAACTGCGCCAGGCCACGGGCGTCCAGATACGTGAAGTTCCAGGCGATCTGGACAATCCGGCGACACGGGCGGAACTGATCGCCGCCTGCCCGGACGCCGATATTCTCGTCAATAACAACGGCGGGCCGCCGTTCAAGAATTTCGCACAGATCAGCCGCGAGGATATTCTTAAAGGCGTCGAGTCCAACATGCTGACCCCGATCGCTTTGGTCCAGGCGCTGGCGCCGGGGATGGTCGAGCGCAAATTCGGACGAATCATCAACATCACTTCGAGCTCGGTCCGGGCGCCGATCGCGGGCCTCGACGTCTCGTCTGGCGCGCGCGCCGGGCTGACCGCGTTCCTCGCATCGGCGGCGAGGCTGTTTGCGCGCGACAACGTGACCATCAACTCGATCCAGCCTGGATCGTTTGCGACCGACCGTCAGAAGGCAGGGCTTGCGCGCGCGGCCGCCCAGCGGAACGTCAGTGTGGATATCGCACGCGCTGATTCGCAGGCGCGAATCCCGGTCGGGCGATTCGGCGATCCGGACGAATTCGGTGCGCTCTGCGCCTTTCTCGCCAGCGCGCATGCTGGCTTCATCACGGGCCAGAACATCCTGATTGACGGCGGCGCATTCGCGGGCGCCTTTTGACGCGGCGAACAGTCTTGGGACACGGGCGCCGCGCCGCGTTCTCGGTTCTCAGTGTTCTCGTTGGACTCGGCCCAATCGTTGCAAGTCCGATAACTTCACTGGCGAACGAACCGTCCGCAACGAGCTCCCGCGAGGCGTTGAGTCTGACCTTCGATTGCGTCGGCGGCTATGCGCCCGACGAGACAAGCCTTCCCCACTTCGCGAATGGCGTCGGGGTGAGGCTCGAGGTTTCGGCGACCTTCGGCGAGGGCGCAACTGTCGCGTTGATCGATCCAGAGACGAAGGCGGTCACGCCGCTTTATGATGCAGAATCGACTAGCGGCCGTCTGAAATTCAGCGACGGCGAGGAGACGACGATCGTCTGGACGCGAATGTCCGGCACCGAAGGCGCGCTCGTCGGGGAGGCGATCATGAGCGATGGCGACGTGCTCGCGCTCACCATCGAGCCAGCGGCCCAAGGGACACCGCGACGCGCGTTCGTCCTGTTCGCGGCGCCTCCGCCCAGCCTATTCCGCGGAAGCTGCGCCGCGGCAGCGCATCGCTAGCCCCACCGCAGCCGCGGTCGTCAGGCAATGGGCAGCGCCATCCTACGACCAAGACCGGCCAAATAAATGCTAAAATTCGAAAAGAGTCGGCCTCGGCAAGGGGGCGACGGCCGGGTTTTGTAAGGTGGTAAAGGCGGCTTTGCTCAGAGTTGATTTGCGCCTGTAAGAAAGTGTGACCAATGAGCGAAAAACGACAGTTTGACGGTTGTTTGGGCGCCGTGGTAACTTATATTGGGCTCTGGGCTGTGCGCAGAACCGAGCTCGAAAGACACAAAAGGAAACGACGCCATGGCATGGTCGACCCCTGAGGTTCGTGAAGTTTGCGTTGGCATGGAAGTGACGAGCTACCTGTCGGCGGAAATGTAATATCGAACGCCGCCCGTCTAAAACCGGGCGGCGTCTTCAACGTTAGGCAGCTGCCGCGTCCCATCTCCCCGGGTGACTGCGAGCCGCAGTTCGTTCGCGCCGACAGGCGCTATTTTTTTGACCGGCCGGCGAAGCACTGGTCGTATTGGGGCTGTCCGGGCAGTTCCTATTTGCACACTTCTTCCAGCTTCTTCCAGCAAGGTTGTTCTTA
>DATCEJ010000402.1:0-3253 GCA_036510135.1 Roseiarcus sp.
CGTGGCGGCGATCGGAATCGTGATTCTTGCTCCAGTTTTCGCCGTAATCGCCATCGCCATACGCCTCGAGGACGGTGGGCGGTGTTCTATCGCCAAGTTCGAGTTGGCCGGGCGGGAAGGCCATTTGAGATCGACAAGTTCCGTTCGATGACCTCCGCCCCAAAGGGCACCCTATCGGCCTTGACGATTGCAGGCGATCCCCGCGTGACGCGTGTTGGCGCTTTTCTGCGCCGCGCCAAGCTCGACGAACTGCCGCAATTGTTCAACGTGCTTCAGGGCGAAATGTCCCTTGTCGGTCCTCGGCCAGAAACGCCGGACCTTATGTTTCACTACTCTCGATCGCAGCGCGCTGTAATGACATCGGTCCGGCCGGGGATGACCGATTACGCCTCGGTGCTACTCCGCGACGAAAGCGAACTGCTCGCTCGCGTTCCAGAGCCGGCAAGATTCTATCGTGAACGGATCATGCCGCTGAAATGCGAACTGTGCGCGCACTACGTCGACGACATGGGTCCATTGGCCGATATGCGCATTCTTCTGGCGACCATTTGGAGCGTCGTCTTTCCTGGCGCACCCAATCCGATGATCGATCGGGCGATCTCCAGCCGTCTTGAGCGCGCGGTCGCGTTAGGAAACGATAATGTCGCCTAGCGGACGCGCGCCGGAGGCGTCGTTGCCGCTTCGGACTTTTCCCGCCCGGAGGGCTGTGCAAGCGCTTCGCGCGCGTTCCAACATGGTCGCGGCGGCGTTTGGTCCGTTCGCCCGCAAAGTAATGAGCCTGTCGGCGCTCACCGCGTTAGGACAGGCGTCCTTCGTAATCGCGCTGCCAGTACTCTCGCGACTCTATACGCCCGCGGATTTTGGACTCTTCACCATTTATCTGTCGATCGTGAATATTGGCGGCCCAATCGTCGGGTTGAAATTCGAATCTGCGCTCTACGCCGCCCGCACCAAACAGGAAGCGGGTATCACGCTCGCACTCTCAGTTCTCACGATCACCATCATGAGCGGTTTCGCAGCCATTGCTCTGTTCATGTTCTCTCGACAATTGATGGGGACACTGAACCCGGCGGCGCGATGGATGGCGTGGTATCTGCCTTTTGGGCTCTTGCTTGCGGGCATGTGGTCGGCGTCATCAGCGTGGGCCGTAAGGTCGGAAGCAATCTCTACTCTCGGGATCGCTCGCCTTGCTCAACCTGCGGCGATGACGGGAATGCAGCTTGTCGCCGGGCTCACAATGCCCGCAAGCGGCATTATTCTGATTGGCGCTCACCTCATCAGTCACGTTGCCTATTCGACATTTATCTTCTCGAGAACCGTGACTTTGAGCGACCTTTCGGCGCTGGTCCCAAACCGATGGTCGGTCGTGTTGCGGCACGCAAGAGCCCACAGCAGCTTTCCTCTCTTTGTGCTGCCCGCGCAGATCAGCTTTCTCGCGGTCAGTAACCTTCCGCCATTGCTTCTGTCGTTGTTCTACGGCGCCGAAATCGCTGGATACTGTGGAATCGCTTATCGGCTGGTCGCGGCGCCACTCGCCATTGCGTCGCTGCCTCTTGGCGCCATTTTCACGAGCGTGGTCAGCCGGCTTCCGCATGGCGCGGTCGTCGTCCCGCTTGCGCGCAGAGTGTTTCTTGCGAGCCTCTTTTTTGTGGCCATCCCAATCCTGTTGCTCGGCGCGACCGCGCCCGCATTTGCTCCCGCAGTGCTCGGTGATCGTTGGCTCGCCACCGGGGAGATTATCGCGGCTTTCGCCCTTATCGGCGCGGCGCAATCGCTCGGGGTGCCGTTCATGGAAGTTACCTCCATCTTTCGATCCCAGGCCTTGCGGTTCGTCATCGAGTTCGTCCCCGCCGCGCTCGTTATCGGTTCTATCCTTCTTGGAGGACTCTATGGTTGGCTCCCTCTCAAGACCATTTGGCTTATGTCGATTGCTGGCGCCGGAAGTTCGCTGGTGGGTCTCGCGGTGCTGTGGAGGCGTTTGCCGGCAATGGTCGATTCCGCCGTCCGCTATCGCGCCGCAGAAGAAACCCCTCGCCAACCGCCGGAGAGATAGGCGACGCCCACTGGCGATGTGGATGGCGGGGCTTCATCGCCGCCAGAGAGGCACGCAATCACTTCGTCTGAATAATTTGTAAGAAGTACCGGTCATTGCCTAGCGGCTATCCAGCCTGAGATACGGGGACTTTTTATGTGTGGAATTGTTGGGATTCTCGGGACCCGGCCGGTCGCGGGCTCGATCGTCGATGCGCTGAAGCGGCTCGAATATCGCGGCTACGATTCCGCCGGCGTAGCGACGCTCGAGAACGGCAAGCTGGAGCGGCGGCGCGCGGAGGGCAAGCTCAGGAACCTCGAGGCGAAGCTTGCCGCGGCGCCGCTTGGCGGGGCGATCGGCATCGGTCACACGCGCTGGGCGACGCACGGCAAGCCGACGGAGACCAACGCCCATCCGCATGCCTCGCCGAGGCTTGCGGTCGTCCACAACGGCATCATCGAGAATTTTCGGGCGCTGCGGCAGGAACTCGCCGCCAAAGGCTATGCGTTTGCGACCGAGACCGATTCCGAGATTGCCGCGTTCCTCGTCGAGGACGAACTCGAGAAGGGCAAGCCGCCCGAGGAGGCGGTTCATGCGGCGCTTGGCCGGCTGCGCGGGGCGTTCGCGCTCGTCTATCTGTTCGAGGGCCAGGAGGATCTCCTGATTGGGGCGCGCCAGGGCGCCCCGCTCGCGATCGGCTACGGCGAGGGCGAAATGTATCTGGGCTCGGACGCGCTCGCGCTCAGCCCCTTCACCGATCGCATCGCCTATCTCGAGGAGGGCGACTGGGTCGTGCTGACTCGGGAAGGCGCGGACATTCGCGAGGCGAACGGCAAGCGCGCTCAGCGCCGCGTCCAGCGAAGCCCGGCCGGCAGCCTGCTCGCGGAAAAGGGCAATTACCGGCACTTCATGGCCAAGGAGATCCACGAGCAGCCGGAGGTGGTCGGCCACACCCTGGCCCGTTACATCGACATGGCGGGGCTTAAGCTGAAACCCTTCGCCTGGCCGGTCGATCCAACGCGGCTCCAGCGCGTGACGATCATCGCCTGTGGCACCGCCTATATTGCCGGGCTGATCGCAAAATATTGGATCGAGCGCTGGGCGCGGCTGCCGGTCGAGATCGATGTCGCCTCGGAATACCGCTACCGCGAGGCGCCCGTCGACGACGGGGGCCTGACCATCGTCGTCTCGCAATCAGGCGAGACGGCGGACACGCTGGCG
>DATCEJ010000403.1:0-5960 GCA_036510135.1 Roseiarcus sp.
GATTCTATGTCTATGGCTCAAGGCCGTGTGCCTTTCAACGCCGTCGCTGCTTGCGGCGCCGCCTCGGGCTTCCACGCGTCCGAGGCGGCCTTCAACGCCGCGCTCCTGCGCGAGCAATATCGTTCGCTGGCGCGGCTTGGCCCCTATGTCCACGGGATCGTCATTGTTGCGGCTCTGGCGTTCTTCGGCGCGACGCCAACGGGCTCGGTCCTGACCGGCATCCTCATGCCGACAGCGCTCATTGCCGTGTCGGTCTTCCGGTTGTCTTCGTGGTTCAAGGCGCGCGCCGGCGTCGAGCTTGAGGCGCTCGATCGCGTCCGGCGCAAGGTGCGCGCGGCGAGCGCGCTCGGGCCGGCGCTGACGTTTGCGTTCGCGCTGACGACAGCGATCGCGACCTGGCAGGGAGGCGTGGTCGAATTCGCGCTGGGGCTGCTTGCCGTCTGGGTCGTGGCCACTGTTTGCGCGATGTGTCTCAACAGGATCGCGCGCGAGGCCAATTTGATCGTACTCGCCGCGACCGCTGTCCTCATCATTGCCTTCGTGGCTCGAGGCTCGGAACTGACCCTCGGCCTCGCGGCGCTCGTCGCCATCGCCGCGTGTTTCATCATCCGGATGCTCGACGAGCACTTTCACATGTTCGCCGAGATCGTGCGCTCGCGCTTCATAATCGCCGAACAGCAACGCGTTGCCGAGGAGGCGCGGGAAGCGGCGATGACCATAGCGCTCACCGACGATCTGACAGGGCTGCCCAATCGGCGATGCTTTCAGAGCCTCCTCGCCGACCGGATCATAGCCGCAACGGAAACCGGCGAGCCGTTCGCACTCGGTCTGATCGATCTGGATGGCTTCAAGCCGATCAACGACGCTCATGGACACCCCGTTGGAGACGAGATTCTCAAACAGGTCGCCGATCGGCTTGCCAGAGCCATGGACACGCGCGGCTCGGCGGTCAGGATGGGCGGCGACGAATTCGCGATCCTCTGCGACGGGACCGGCTCGCGCAACCAGGCGATGGCGCTCGGAGAACAAATTCAGTCGATATTCACGGCGCCATTCCTCGTCCAGTCGCGGAGCATTTCTTTGACCTGCGCCTGCGGTTTCGCGCTCTTTCCCTCGACCGCGGTCGAGTCGAGCGAACTGGTGCGTCAGGCTGACGCCGCGCTTTACCGCGCCAAGGCCGGCGAACCTGGCGGCGCGGCGGTGTTCGACCCAAGCGCTGGACGCACAGCCGCCAGCGGGGTCTCTTTCGAGGACGCCTGTCGTGGCGCGAACGCCGAATCGGGGAGCGACGGCGCAATTGTCGACTTCGCCACCCGAACAGAGGCTTTGACCCGCCTGCGGGCTTAGGCGGTCGTAAGGCGCGCGCTTCACGATTTTCGCCGTGCGAACCGATGCGGCGCGGCCGCTCGACCTTAAGTTGGCCGGCGGCAGGGGAAGGCGTACAATCGCAGCTCGCGAAAGGAGGGACGCGTGGCGAGCGGCATCCATCATGTGACGAGCATCGCAAGCTCGGCGCGCCGGAACCTCGACTTCTATACCCGGACGCTTGGCCTGCGCCTGGTCAAGAAGACGGTCAATTTCGACGACCCGGGCGCCTATCATCTCTATTACGGCGATGCGGCCGGCCATCCCGGCACGATCTTGACGTTCTTCGCCTGGGAGGGCGCGGCGCCCGGCCGGCTCGGGATCGGGGAGACGCAGGAGACTGTCTTCAGCATTCCGGAAGGCTCGATCGGCTACTGGACCCAGCGCCTGATCGAGAAGGGGGTCGCGCACGATCCGCCCACCAAGCGCTTCGGCGCAACGACGATCGCGTTCAAGGATCAAGACGGGATCCGGCTGGCGTTGACCGGCGTGAAGGGCGTCGAGGCCAAGCCTGGATGGAGCGCGGGCGGCGTGCCCGCGGACCATTCCATTCGCGGCTTCCACAGCGTGAGCCTGCTGCTGGCTGAAGCCGGCCCGACCGCCGCCATCCTGACCGACGTGTTCGGCTTTGTCGGCGGCGGAAGCGAGGGACCGGCGCAACGCTTTCAGGCGCCGGGCGTGGACCTCGGCGGAATCATCGATCTAAGGACAGCGGGAGAATTCCTGCCGGCGCGCCAGGGCGCTGGCTCTGTTCATCACATCGCGTTTCGGGCGGCCGACGACGCGGAGCAGGCGGCGATGGTTCGCAAGCTGGCCCAAGATCATCAGCTGCGCACCACCGAGCAGAAGGACCGCAACTACTTTCGCTCGGTCTATTTCCGCGAGCCCGGCCACGTGCTGTTCGAAATCGCCACCGATCCGCCGGGCTTCGCTGTCGACGAATCGCCGGATTCGCTTGGGGAAGCGCTGAAACTGCCGCCATTTCTGGAAGGCCGCCGCGCGGCGATCGAAGCCGCGTTGCCAAAGCTCGATTAGCGCATGAGACGAACCTTGCAGTTCCCCACGCTTCCGGGAAGCCGATGACCGCGCCCGAATTGGCCTATATTCACCGCTTCGAGCCCGGCGCCGACCCAACCCTTCCGCCGATTCTCCTTCTCCACGGCACAGGCGGCGACGAAAACGACCTCGTGCCGCTGGGCCGCGCGATCGCGCCGGGGGCCGCGCTCCTCTCCCCTCGCGGCAACGTGCTCGAAGGCAGCATGCCCCGCTTCTTCCGGCGTTTTCGCGAAGGTGAGTTCGACGAGGACGATGTGCGCCGCCGAGCGGGCGAACTCGCCAGTTTCGTCGCTGAAGCGCGCCGCACCTATGGACTGGATCAACCCTTGGCTCTGGGCTACTCGAACGGCGCGAACATCGCCGCCGCCGTTCTCTTGCTGCATCCCAAGATCCTGGCGGGCGCGATCCTGTTGCGCGCCATGGCGCCGCTAGCGGAACCGCCGAGCCCCGGCCTTTCCGGCGTTCCCGTGCTCATCCTGTCCGGATTGAACGATCCCATCGCCCCGCGGTCCAGCGCCGAGAAACTGGCGGCGGCGCTGTCTGCGGCCGGCGCGCGGGTCGAACGCGACGACCTGCCCGCGGGCCACGGGCTGACCCGTGACGATCTGACAAGGGCCAAGGCGTTCTACGCACGAGAGACGGCGCATCCCTTCCGCTCCGGGTCTTGAGAGCTGGCGACCGAGACACCGCCAGCGTCACAGCTTCCGGGCGACGAACGCGACGATATCGGTCATGACGGACGACGCCGCCTGATCCATCGCCGCCGCCACATGAGCGGGGTCGGTCGACTCGACCGGAAGGCGAAGATTGAAAATCTGGTCCGCCATGATGCGCCCGCTGCCCAGCGCGATGATCCACGCCGCGACGTCGACATGGATTTCCTTCGTTTGAGCGTCGAGCTCGAAGGCGCGGATGTCGAGATCGACCTCGTAATTTGCGTTCGCCGCCGGACCATCGATCCAACGCGCGAGCCCGGCGTTCTGAAAACTCTCCGCCAGCCGCGCGCGGAAAAGCGCAGGCAGCGGCTCAGGCCA
Organism: Roseiarcus sp.; assembly: GCA_036510135.1. Taxonomy (GTDB): domain Bacteria; phylum Pseudomonadota; class Alphaproteobacteria; order Rhizobiales; family Beijerinckiaceae; genus Roseiarcus. Next base: position 3,456 of record DATCEJ010000403.1, read on the forward strand.
TTGCGCGCCAGCGAGCGTGGCCAGCGTTTGCGATTGGCGGACGAGGATGTGATCGCTGTCAAGATCGGCCGTCGCCGTCGCCTGGCCGATTCGGAACTGCGCGCGGACTCCATGGGCAGGCGGAGGAGTCGCAGCCGTGAGGTCATACTGAGTCGGAGGAGGCCCGCTCGCGCATGCCGACAACGCGAGTGCGAGGACGCTCGCAGCGACAAATTTCAATCGGCCTCGCGATCCATTCCCCCTTCGCCCCATCATTGCCCGCCGTGATATTCGGGCAGCGCGGGTCTTGACCCGAACAGGACCTGACTTGGATTCCGTCCAAGCGATCGCACCACCCCGTCAACGTCCTGGAGCGTCCGCCTCGCCTCAACGGCGAGCGCCTCGTATTCGCGCAGGCCTGTATTGGTGAACCTGCTGAGGCCAGTCGCGATGTCCTTTATCCGAGAGTCGACATCGTCGGCGAGTTTCTTGACCGAAAGCGCCGCCTCGCCGATGCGGTCAACCGCGCCCTTTGTGCCGGGCGAGCCAAGAAAGTTTTGAGCGGCCGTCAGGACGCCGTCGACCTTGTCAGCGGAATCGTTGAGCTTAGCGGACATTTCGGAAACGTTCTTCAGAGTCGAATCGATGTTGCCGCGATTTTGGCGCACAGTCTGCACGACCTCGCTTGCCGCGTCGACGATGCCAGCGATCTTCTGTGAGTCGACCGCCTTCAGAAGCGAATCCGCGTCGATGAGCGCGGTGTCCAAACGATTCGCAGAATCGTTGAGATGACCGGCGAGCACGGCCCCGTCACGCACCAGCGCCTTGACGTTGTCCGAGCTGTCAGCGAGCGCCTGACTGAAGGTCTGCGCGTTGTTGAGGAGAGCGTGGATTCGGTCCGGCTCGACCGCCTTAACAATACGATCGGCGTCCTGCGACAGACTCTGGATTTGGGCCACGACCGGCTGGACTGTCTTGCTGAGCTCAGCCAGGTTCTTCAGCGTCACGTCGATGTTCGGAGCATTGTCGGCAAGAGTCTTAGCGAAGGCGTCAGCATTCTGAAGCGTCGAATGAAGGGTCGCCGAATTGTCGGCAAAGAGCTGGTCGGCGCGGTCGACCACAGAATTGCCCTTCGCCGACAAGGTCTGGACGTTGTCAACAATCGAACGAACCTTGTCTGGATCAACCGCCTTGAGCACGCGATCGGCGTTTTCCGTGAGACTCTGGATTTGCGCCACGACGGGCTGAACAGTCTTGCTGATCTCGGCCAGATTCTTGAGCGTCGTGTCGATATTCGGCGCGTTGTCAGCCAAGGTCTTGGAGATGACATCGGCATTTCTAAGCGTCGACTGAATCGAATCTTTATTGTCAGAAACAAGCTTGTCAGCCTGATCGATGAGGGAAACGCCTTTCGCCGACATCGCCTGGACGTTCCCCACGATCGCGCGAATCTGGTCCGGATCGACCGCTTGAACGAGTCGATCGGCGTTGTCGGAGAGCGTTTGAAGGCGCGCCGCCAGCGGCCCGATCTGTTTGCCGAGTTCGCCCACGCTCTTCAGCGCTGCGTCGACTCCGGCGGAATTATTCGCCAAGGCTTTCGAAAACTGATCGATGTTCGCAAGCGCCGAATGGATCGTCGGGGAATTTCCGGCGATGATCTTATCCGCGTCATCCAAGACCAACGTCGCTTTGGTCGATAGCGTAGAGACGCTATCCAAAATGTCCTGCAGCTGCACCGACTGTCCGGCGTAGATGACGGGCGGCCTGCCCTTTTCGCCAACCAGTTCCGGTCCAGCGGTGACGCCGCCCAGGAGAGCGACCACCGCGCCTCCGGTCAGCCCCTGTGTCTCAAGTCGCGCCTTGGTGTTTTTGTCGATTGGCGCCTCCGAATTGACGTCAATGTCGGCGACGACCTGATGCGGGTCGCTTCGCGAGAAAGTGAGATGCGTGACCTCGCCAATCTTGATACCGTTGAACGAGACGTTGGCGCCGTTCGAGAGGCCCGCAACCGATCCCTTGAAGACAACCTGGAAGGTCCGGTGACCGCCCGCACTTCCGTAGCCTGCAATCCACATAACGAACAGAAACGCCCCGACGACCGCTGCCAAGGTGAACGCGCCGATCAAGACGTAATTGGCGCGCGTCTCCATTGTGCTCAGCGCCTCGCATTCTGGGACCGGTCCTCCGCGGCGACCGCGGCCGGCTGGTCTGCGCCCGCCGCGAGACGGATCACACCCCTCTTACCGTGAAAATAGGACTTGAGCCAAGGATCGTCGGAAAGCAAGAGCTCGCTGATCGGACCGGCGGCGATTACTTTCTTATGCCCAAGCACCGCAACCCGATCGCAGATCGCAAACAGGCTGTCGAGATCGTGCGTCACCATGAACACCGTGAGGCCGAGCGTCTTTTGTAGCGTGCCGATCAGATCGTCGAAATCGCCGGCCGAGATCGGATCGAGCCCAGAGGTCGGTTCGTCGAGGAATACGATCTCCGGGTCGAGCGCGAGCGCCCTCGCCAGCGAAACGC
>DATCEJ010000404.1:0-17463 GCA_036510135.1 Roseiarcus sp.
GGACCGCCAGGCGATTGGCACGAACTTCGTCACCGAAGTGGCCGATGACGGGAAGGGTGGTCTCGTCAGCAAGGTCGTCAAGGTCATCCCCGACGTGCACCAGACGCTGGGCTATCCGAGAGACGTGTTCGCCAAGATCGGACCGCCGAGCCGGACCAATCCGGAGTGCAAGAAGTATTGATGTTTCACTTGGCCGGGCGGCGAGAGCCGCCCGGTCCATCCGCTCTTGCAAAGTCGCTCTAACTGTTGAACCTTCTCGTAAATTACGCGACAAATCTGGAGGAGGTGCAGAGATGAGCCGGGCCGTCGCGGCCGTCCACGGCCAATTCGGCCGCGCGGTGATCTATAGACTGAACCGCCCCTTCAATATCCACGCCCATCGCGAGGGGCATCTCATCTTTCATTTGTCGGGCGACAACGGCGGCGTGCTCGTTTCAGGCGCCCCATCCCGCGCGACCAACGAGTCCGTTGTCGCCGTCAGCCCGTGGGAGCCGCATAACTTCGTCCCGGGGGACCTCGACGACGGCTCGACGTTCTTCGTCCTTTACGTGAACCCCGATTGGTTCGCCGACGGCGCCGGTGAGACACGACTTCGGTTCGGCTGCTCCGAATTCGGCCGAACGCCGGCGCTCGACGCGCAAATTCGGCGCGTCTCGGCTCTCGTTTACGCCGGAGAGCGCCTCACGGCCCTTGATTGTGAGCTGCGCAACTTGATTCAGGCCTGCTACGAGCAGACCTGGAGTCAAACGGACTTGGGCGAGGGCCGCGCTTTAGCGGGCCAGGCGATCGATTTTCGCGTGCGCAAGTCGATGCGGCTGATGGAGGAGTCGCTTGGCGCCAACATTGAGCTCGACGCGGTGGCGCGCGGCGCGGGCTTGTCGCGTCCGCACTTCTACAAGCTGTTTCGCACGCAGACCGGCCTCACTCCAAACCTCTATGTCAACACCCTGCTCATGGAGCACGCGATCGGTAGGCTGGTGGCAAGTGAGATCCCCGTCGCCGATATTGGCTACGATTTGGGGTTCTCGTCGCAAAGCGGCTTTACGCGCTTCTTCGCCGCCAATGTGGGCATGGCGCCGACACAATACCGTCGGGTCGCCCATGTCCTCTAGCGACCCGTCGGCGAGAGATGAAATCATACTGTCGATCAAGCGCGCGCGACCGAAAGCGGATAAGATGAGCGCCATTGTGGGAGGTTTTGCTTCGCGGTGACCGGAGAGCTGACGACAACGCGGCCAAGGCCGAGCGGCGCCGCGACATGCTCGGCAGTCTGTCGCTCCCCCTCGAAGCGCCGTCGATGAACAATTTCGTCGCCCGCCGTCCGATCTGGTCCCTGATCATCGCCGTTCTGGTGATTGCGGCGATCTGGCTTGTGTTTGCGCCCTGGTCCTCTGGCTTCGAGGCGATCTTCGGCAGAAAAAAGCTCTTCCTGAACGCGGTGCTCAACGGGATCACGCTAGGCGGCCTCTATTTCCTCGTCGCCAGCGGTTTCACCCTGATTTTCGGCGTCATGCGAAACGTCAATCTGGCGCATGGCTCGATCTATCTTCTCGGCGGTTACTTTGGCTATCTGGCTGTCGACGCCACCGGCTCGTGGCTGTTCGGCTTTGTCGTCGCTTTCGTTGTCGCCGCTCTCGTTGGAATCATTCTTCAGGTCGCCGTCTTCCGCCGGATGGAGGGGCAGGATCTTCGCCAGACGCTGGTCACGATCGGGATTTCGATCGTCCTCGCCGACCTCATGCTTTGGGGCTTCGGCGGAAATTCCTACCAGATTCAGACCCCGACATGGCTTCGCGGGCCGATGGACTTGCCCCTGATCACGGCGGTCAAGTCTTCGGGCGAGGCGGTCTATCTGACCTATCCCATTGTTCGCCTCGTGATTTTCCTGGCTTCTGTCGTAATCGGGCTGGGAATGTGGCTGGTCCTTAACCGCACCCGGATCGGCATGATCGTTCGCGCCGGCGTCGACGATCGCGAAATGCTGTCCGCGATGGGGGTGCCAATCCAGCTTGTCTTCGTCACCGTATTCGCGTTCGGCGCCGGGCTCGCCGGGATGGCCGGCGTGGTCGGGGGAACTTTCCAATCCTTGTCTCCAGGCGAGGACACGCGCTTCCTGCTCGCCTCGTTGATCGTGGTCATTGTCGGGGGCATGGGTTCGATTCCGGGAGCCGCGCTGGGCGCGGTCATCATCGGCCTCGCCGAGCAGATCGGGCTTGCTTATTTCCCGACTTACGCGATCGTTCTGACCTTCCTGATCATGGTGCTCGTGCTGGCCGTGCGGCCGCAGGGCCTTCTGGTGGGGCGCTAGGCCATGGCGCTCGCCGAGAACCGCGCGAGAGGCGCATCCAGGGCCGCCTCGCAGCCCAACTCGCAGGCCTCCTGGCTGCAGAACATCAACCCCGCGGTGGTTCTCGTCGGCGTTGTTGTCCTCATCATGCCGCTGATCGCGAGCAGCTTCGTGCTGACGCAGATCTTTGGCTGGTCGTACATGCTTGGTACGATTGCGCTGAGCCTGATGTTCCTCGCCGGCTATGGCGGCATGGTCAGTCTTGCGCAGATGACGATCGCCGGTTTCGCCGGCTACATCGTCGCGATCCTGGGCGTGAACGGGATGCCGGGCGGAATCGGCTGGCCATGGTGGCTCGCGGTTCCGGCGGCGCTCATCCTCGCCATGATTGTCGGCGCGGTCATCGGCGCGCTCGCTGTGCGCACCGCGGGCATCTACACGATCATGATCACGCTCGCGATCGCGGCGGCGTTCTTTTATTTCGCCAACCAGAATTACGCCATCTTCAACGGCCACACCGGCATCAACAGCGTTCCGACGCCGGTGTTTCTGGGCGTCGACTGGCGCGCGGACCTACCCTCCTACTATCTTGAGCTCGGCGTCGCGTTCCTTTGCTGGCTCGCGGTCTCCTATGTCGCCCGAGCGCCCTTCGGGCTTGCGCTCCAGGGCATTCGCGACAACCCCCGGCGAATGGCCGCGCTCGGCTTCAACGTGACCGCGCACCGTGTCGCGGCCTATGTGTTCGCGGCGCTCATCGCGGCGCTCGGCGGCATTCTCCTGGTCTGGAGCTACGGCGAAATCGCGCCCGGGACGGTCAGCGTCTCGGCGGCGATCGACATCCTCGTCATCGCTGTCGTCGGCGGCATCGGCAGTCCGATTGGCGCCTTCATCGGCGCTCTGCTCTATGCGGTGCTGAAGACCTTCGCCCTCGACGTCCTGGTTGCATTCGGCCTCGACGGCAACCGGTTTCGGCTCTTGATCGGGCTCGGATTCCTCGCGATTGTCTTTTTCTCGCCGGACGGGATCATTGGTTTGTGGGCGCGCTGGCGCAATCGCGCGCGGCCCGGTTCGCCACGCGCACAATCGACCGGCGGCGGCCATGGATAGCGTCGCACAGCCCCTTTCTACAATTGGGTCGGCCAACGCGCTCGAGCTGCGCGGCGTGACGCGGCTGTTCGGCGCTCTTGCCGCGCTGACGGACATCTCGCTCACGGTCGGGCCGGGCGAGCGGCGCGCCGTCCTCGGCTCGAACGGCGCCGGCAAGACGACGCTGTTCAACTGCATCACCGGCGACTTTCCCCCGTCCTCGGGAACAATTCGCTTCTTCGGCGAAGACGTGACGTTCTTTCCACCCTACGAACGGATTCGCCGCGGATTGCGCCGAACCTACCAGATCTCGGCGCTTTTCCCGGGCCTGACCGTGCTCGACAACGTGTATCTGGCCGTTCGCGGGGTGTCGCGCGGCCGTTACTCGTTCATTCGGCCGCGGCGTAACGACACGCTCGTCAACGCGGCCGAGTCCCTCATCCAGGCGGTCCATCTGACGCCGATCAAGGACCGGCTTGTGGCGGAATTGGCCTACGGCCAGCAGCGTCAGCTCGAGATCGCGCTGGCGCTCGCCGGCGCCCCTCGCCTCGTCCTGTTCGACGAGCCGGCGGCCGGGCTTTCGCCGACGGAACGGGCCGAGCTCGTCGACATCCTCTCCTCGCTGCCCGCGCATATCGGCTACATCATCATCGAGCACGACATGGACGTGGCGCTGCGCGTGGTCGAGCGGGTCACGATGATGCACAATGGCAGGATCTTCAAGGAAGGCTCGCCGCAGGAGATCGAGGCGGATCCCGAGGTTCAGGAACTCTACCTGGGAGGCGGGCATGGCTGAGCCGCGCCGTTCCGAGGCGAACATCATGCTTCAGGTCAGGGGCCTGAATGTCTACTATGGCCATTCGCACGCGCTGCAGGGCGTCGACCTGACGCTGGACCATGGCGTGATGTCGGTCGTCGGCCGCAACGGCATGGGCAAGACGACGCTTTGCAAGGCGATCATGGGCCTTGTCCGCGCTTCAAGCGGCGCCATCCGCATGCGTGGCCAGGAGCTGGTCGGTCTTCCGCCCGCGAGCATCGCCCGACACCGCGTGGGTTACGTGCCACAAGGACGCAGGCTGTGGCGTTCGTTGACGGTCGACGAGCACCTGCGAATGACCGCGACGCGAGAGCGCGGCGCCTGGACCGCCGAGCGCGTCTACGACACCTTCCCCCGCCTCGCCGAGCGTCGAAACAACGGCGGCGCCCAGCTTTCCGGCGGCGAACAGCAGATGCTGGCGATTTCTCGCGCGCTGGTGACCAACCCGCATCTCCTGATCATGGACGAACCGACCGAGGGTCTCGCGCCGGTGATCGTGACGCAGGTCGAGGAGATGCTGCTGCGCCTGGCTGAGGAAACCGACATGGCGATCCTCGTCATCGAGCAGAATATAGGGGTCGCGACGACGATCTCCGAGAATGTCGCCATCATGGTCAACGGGCGGGTCAACCGCATCATCGAATCCAGTAAACTCGCGGCCGACCGGGAACTCCAGCAGCGCCTGCTCGGCGTGGGTCGGCATTCCGATGCCGCGGAGCCGGACCGCCCCTCCGACCAGCCGGGCGAATCCGCGGTTCGGCCTGCAAGCGCGGCGAAGCCGTCAGGCGCGGCGATTAGAATCTATGTCTCCAACCCGACGCCCCCCACGCGATGGTCGCAACCGGCTTCGAACGCGCGCATCGAGTCGACGGCCCGCATCGCCTCGGTCAGCTCGGCCCGGACAGATTCAGCGCCCGTGCCCTCGCCAACGTTGCTGCCCTCCGGGCCGCCCGTGGTCATTGTCGCTGGCACGCTCGACACGAAGGGCGTGGAGCTTCGCTTCATCCGCGACCTCATCGTCGCAAGCGGCTTGCGGACGCGCCTTGTCGACGTATCGACGAGCGGCAAGCCGGCGACCTGCGATGTAACCGCGCAAGAGATCGCGCTCAACCATGGCCGCGGCGGCTCGGCGGTGTTCGGCCCGGACCGCGGCGCTTCAGTCGCGGCAATGGCGGAAGCGTTCGAGACCTGGATCAAGCGCCAGGGCGAGATTGCGGGCATTGTCAGCGCAGGCGGCTCCGGCGGCGCCTCGCTCGTCGCCCCGGCGATGCGCGCTCTTCCCATCGGCGCGCCCAAGGTGCTGATCTCTTCGATCGCCTCCGGCGACGTCAGTCGCTATGTCGGCCCGACCGACATCACGATGATGCATTCGGTCACCGACGTTCAGGGCCTGAACTCGATCTCCCGGCAGGTGCTCGCCAACGGCGCCCAGGCTTTGATCGGGATGGTGAAGGCCCGGCTTGAGGCGAAACGCGAGGTGAGCGCGATCAGATCGCGCCGCATGGCCGTTCGCTCGGTCGGCCTGACCATGTTTGGGGTGACGACGCCCTGCGTTCAGCAGATCGCGGCCGCGTTGGCGGCGGATTGGGAATGCCTGGTTTTCCACGCCACCGGCACGGGCGGTCGTTCAATGGAGAAATTGATCGATTCCGGCGCCATTTCCGCGGTCATAGACGTCACCACGACCGAAGTGGCCGACATGCTCGTCGGCGGCGTGCTGCCGGCGGACGAGGATCGCTTCGGCGCAATCATCCGGACCCGCACGCCATACATCGGCTCGGTCGGCGCGGTCGACATGGTGAATTTCGGCGCGCCCGACACCGTGCCAGCCCCTTACAAGGGCCGGCGCCTGCACGCCCACAATCCCCAGGTGACGCTTATGCGCACAACCGAGGCCGAGAACGAGCAGATCGGCCGATGGATTGGCGAAAGGCTGAATCTTATGGACGGGCCGGTGCGCTTCTTCCTGCCCGAACTCGGCGTTTCGGCGCTCGATCAGCCCGGTCAGGCATTTCACGACCCCCGAGCCGACGCGGCCCTGTTCGCAGCGCTCGAGCGCACCGTGCGCCAGACCTCCAGCCGCCAAGTGATCCGCGTCAAGCGGCACATCAACGATCCCGAATTTGCAGCCGCAATCGTCGCCGCCTTTCGGGCGCTGCACGGCGAGACGCGCGCGCGGCGCAGCGCAGGAGCACGCGAATGACCGCATTGAGCCGATCGGCGTTGATGGAGAAGTTCCGTGCGATGGCCGCGCGAGGCGAGCCGATCGTTGGCGGCGGCGCGGGCGTCGGGCTTTCGGCCAAATTCGAGGAGGTCGGCGGAATCGACCTGATCGTCATCTACAATTCCGGCCGTTATCGCATGGCGGGGCGCGGCTCGATGGCGGGCCTCCTCGCTTATGGCGACGCCAACGCGATCGTTGTCGACATGGCGCGCGAAGTGCTGCCGGTGGTCCGGCGCACGCCGGTCCTCGCCGGCGTCAACGCCACCGACCCGTTTCGCCGGATGGAGGTCTTCCTCGACGAGATCAAAGCGCTCGGATTCGCCGGCGTGCAGAACTTTCCCACAGTCGGCCTCATCGACGGGACTTTTCGCGCGAACCTCGAGGAGACCGGCATGTCCTACGGCCTCGAGGTCGATATGATCGCGACCGCGCATAAGAAGGATCTCTTGACCACGCCTTACGTCTTCAATGAAGCCGAAGCGGAAGCGATGGCCAGGGCCGGCGCTGACATCATCGTCTGCCACCTTGGATTGACCACGGGCGGCGCCATCGGCGCCCAGACCGCGCTCAAGCTTCAGGACTGTCCCGCGCTCATCGATGCATGGGCCGGCGCGGCCGTGAAGGTTCGGCCCGACATTCTCGTCCTGGCGCATGGCGGTCCGATCGCGGAACCGGGCGACGCCGATTTCATCATGAAGTCCACCAGGATCTGTCACGGATTCTATGGCGCTTCATCCATGGAGCGCCTGCCAGTCGAAACCGCGCTGACCGAGCAGGTCCGCCGATTCAAATCAATCAGCCGGCGGTGATCGCCAGAGCAACGCCAGAAAGAGCGGCTCGCAGAGGAGGAATGGGAAAATGTCGGGGCTCTTGATCGGAAATTTGATCCTCTGGCTCATCATCGCGATCATCGTCATCGTGGTCGTCGTGTATGTGGTCAACTGGCTCTATCATCGCTCGTCAAGCGAGGTGTCGTTCGTGCGCACCGGCTTTCTCGGCGAGCGGGTGGTGATCAACGGCGGCGCTTTCGTTCTGCCATTCATCCACGACTTCACCCCCGTCAATATGAACGTGCTGCCGATGCAGATCGTGCGCGAGAAAGCCGGCGCCCTTATCACTCGCGACCGCATGCGTATCGACATCGAGGCCGATTTCTATGTTCGCGTGCAGGCGACCCGGGAGGCCGTGGCGATCGCGGCCGCGACGCTTGGTCGGCGCACCCTCGAGCCTGAGCGACTCCATGCTCTGCTATCGGGCAAGTTCGTCTCCGCGCTGCGCTCCGTCGCCTCCGAGATGACAATGGAGCAGATGCACGAGCAGCGCGGCGATTACGTTGCTCGCATCAAAGCCGCGGCCCAGGAGGCTCTGGCCCAGAACGGTCTGGAGCTGGAGTCGGTCGCGATCACCGACCTCGATCAGACGGACCTCGAATTCTTCAATCCCTCGAACCGGTTCGACGCCGAGGGTCTGACTCGCCTGATGGAGGACATCGAGGACCGCCGCAAGTTGCGCAACGACATCGAACAGGATTCGATGATCAAGATCCGCACGCGCAACCTGGAGGCCGAGCGACAGGCGCTGGACATCGAGCGCGACAGCGAAGCGGCTCGCCTGGCGCAACAACGCGACATCGAGGTGAGACGCGCGGTGCAGCGCACCGATATCGCCCGCGAACGCGCTTTGCGCGAGACTGAAGCCGAGCAGGCGCAAATTTCGGCCCGTGAGGCGATCGAAAAAGCGCGGATCGCCAACGAACAGGCGATCAGCGAAGCGCGCATCGCCTCCGAGCGGGAAGTTCGGCAAAAGGAAATTGAACGCACGCGCGCGGTCGAGGAAATCGAGATTTCAGCGCGCGAGGGGATCGAGAGGGCGCGGATTACGAACCAGCGTTCCGTCGACACCGCCCGCATCGCCTCCGAGCGCGAGGTGCGCCAGACCGAAATCGAGCGGACCCGCGCGGTTGAAGAGGCTGAGATTGGGGCGCGCGAAATTGTCGAGAAGGCGCGCATCCTCCAGGAGCGCGCCGTGACCGAATCGCGGATCGTCAACGAGGAGGAAACGCGCCGCCGCGAAATCGAACGGACGAGAGCCGTCGAAGAAGCCGAGATCTCAGCGCGCGAGACGACGGAAAAGCTGCGCATCGTGCAGATGACCACCATCAATTCTGAGCGGATCGCGGCCGACCAGCGGGTGCGCGGGCTGGAGATCGCGCGCACCAGGACAATCGAGGAGGCCGAGATCAATGCCCAGCAGACGATCGAGGCGGCAAAAATCGCTCGCGACCAGACGCTTGCCGCCGACCGCATCGCCGCTGATCAGAGCACCCGGTCGCTCGAAATCACCCGCAATCGGACAATCGAGGAAGCCGGAATCGCTGCGCGTGAAGCCACTGAGGGCACCCGCATCGCTCAGGAGGAACGTGTTCGGACGCTTGAGATCGCGCGCAATCGGACGCTTGAAGAGGCCGACATTTCCGCCCGCGAGACGATTGAAGGGGCTCGCATCGCGCAGGAGAGGGCCATTGCGCTCGCCCGAATCGAGAGCCAACAAACGACCCAAGGCGAGGAGATCACCAGCAGACGCGTGATCGAGGAGGCCGAGATTGCGGCGCTGCAGGCGACGCGCGCGGCGCGCATCGCCCAGGAGAAGGCGACGACCGCCGAAACGATCTCCGCCGACCAGCAGACCCGGCGGCTCGAGATCGCCCGCAACGAAGATCTCGAGAGGGCGGAGATCGCCGCGCGCGAGCTCGTCGAATTGGCGCGCATCGCTCAGGACCGGAAGATCCAGGCGGACCGGATCGCCAAGGACCAGGAGGTGCGGGCGCGGGAGATCGTTCGCACACAGGCGCTCGAGGAAGCGGACATCAAAGCGCGCGAGGCGATCGAAGCCGCGCGCATTGGGCAGGAAAAAGCCGTCGCCGCCGAGCGGATCGAGGCCGATCAGGACACGAAAAGTCGCGAGATCGCGAGAACCGAAGCGCTTGAAGCCGCGGGGCTCAGGAGTCGCGACGCCGTGGAGCGTCAGCGCATCGGCGTCGAGCTCGCTCTCGAAGCCGACCGCATCGCGTCGCAAAAAACGCGCGAAGTCCTCAACATCGAGCAGAAGCAAGCGATCGAAATCGCTGACGAAGAGCGCACGATCGCGTTGTCCTCCAAGCGATCCGAGCGAATCGGCGCCGACCGTCTCGTGCGACAGGCCGAGATCACAGCCCAGCAGCAAATCGACAAGACCGACGTCGAGCGTGAACAGGTCATGGACGCCGCGCGGCTTGAACGGCGCCGCTCGATCGAGCAGCTCGAGGTTGGGCGGCTTCAGGCGCTGCAGGAGGCCGAGATCGCCTCCCGCGAAGACGTCGAGCGCGCCCGCATCGCTTCCGACCGGGGCATAGACGAAGCGCGAGTGACGCGTGAGCGCGACTTGCGCAAGCTCGAAGTCGACCGCGAGAGGGTGGTTGAGACGGCGCTGATGGAGAAGGCGATCGCTCTCTATCAAAAGTCGCTCGAACACTCGGCCGCGCAAGCGGAAGCCGAGAATGCGAAAGCCCGCGCGACGGAAGCGGAGGAGCGGGTCGTCACGGTGCGCGACACCGAGGTCGCTCGTCGGCGCCAGACCATCGAAGTGCTGCTGGCCGAGAAGGCGGCCGAGGAGACGCGCATCGCCGCGGAAGCGGAGCGCGTGCGCGCAGCGGTCGAGGCCGAGGCGCAGAAGCTCCTGAACGAAGCCGAGAACGTGCTGACCGAACCCGCGCGTTACTCGTTGTTCCGGCGCAAGCTGCTCGACCGGATCGAAGGCATCGTGCGCGAAAGCGTGAAGCCCATGGAGAAGATCGAGGGCATCCGCATTCTCTCGGTCGACGGCCTGAACGGTGGCGGCTCCGGAAGCAATGGCGGGCGGAGCGCGACCGACGAAGTGATCGACTCGGCCCTTCGCTACCGCGTGCAGGCGCCCCTCATCGACTCGCTCCTGGCCGATATCGGCATCGAAGGCGGCAACCTCGCCAAAATGCCTGGCCTCATCCGCGAAGCACGCGACATGCAGGGGATTCGCAAGGATACGGCGCCAAAAAAGGAGGCTGACGGCGCGCCTCCGCAGAGCGGCGGATCTTCGCCCCGCAAGAGGAGCTGAGGTCAGTCCATGGCGCGCGTTTTTGTCTCCAGCGTAATCAATGGCCGCAGCGATCGGGTGTGGGCCCGCGTGCGCGATTTCAACGGCATGCCGAATTGGCACCCGGCAATCGCCGAGAGCCGCATCGAAGGTGGAGAACCCTCGGACAAAATCGGCTGCGTTCGCGACTTTCGCTTGCGCAACGGCGACCGGATCCGGGAAAAGCTGCTCGGTCTCTCCGACTACGACATGTTCTGCACCTATTCGATCCTGGAATCTCCGATGGGCGTCGAGAACTATGTCGCGACGCTGCGTCTGACCCCGGTGACCGACGGCGAACGGACCTTCGTCGAATGGACGGCGGAATTCGATTGCGCGCCCGAGCGTGAGGGGGAACTCATCGCCAACATTGGCGGGGGCGTGTTTCAGGGTGGGTTTGACGCGCTCAAACGGGCGTTCGGCGGCTAGAGATGGCTCACGTGGTCAAGAGCACGATCCTCAACGCCTCGACCGATCAGGTCTGGGCGGTTCTGCGCGACTTCAACGGCCATGACCGCTGGCACCCCGAGGTTGCGACCAGCCAGATCGAACGCAATCAAACGTCCGATCGCATCGGCTGCGTGCGCCGCTTCAAACTCGCGGACGGTTCGGAGCTGCGCGAGCAATTGCTTGCGCTCTCGGATCTCGAGCAAAGCTTCAGCTATTGCCTGCTCGACACGCCGATCCCCATGTTCAATTATGTCGCGCATGTGCGACTGCTGCCCGTGACTGATGGCGACCGCACGTTCTGGCATTGGGAATCGCGATTCACGACCCAGCCGGGCGAAGAGAAGCGCCTGACCGACATGGTTGGCGAGCAGATCTATCAGGCCGGTTTCGACGCCATACGCAAGCACCTCGGCGCAACTCCATGAAAGAGGTCGGTTCACGATGCCGGTGACAGTGAAGACCTTCGCCACGCCGACCGAAGCGGCGGCTGCGCTCTCTTCCGACCGCTCGGCCTGCTACATCGGCGGCGGCACGCTGGTCATGCGGGCGCTCAATGAAGGCGATGTCTCGATCGCCACGATCGTGCGTCTCGAGGATCGTTCGCTGACTCAGATTCGGGCCAGCGGCGCGCGCATCACGATTGGCGCCGGCGTAACCTTGTCTCAGATCCTGCGAGAGCGCGAGCTTTCCTTTCTGCACGCGCCCGCGCGCCTGATCGGCGGTCCGGCGGTGCGCACGAACGCGACCGTCGGCGGCAATCTGTTCGCCCCCGCGCCCTATGGCGATCTTGCTGTTGCGCTGCTTGCCCTCGACGCGACGGTGTCCGTCATGAGCGGCTATGGCGCGCGGGATATGGCGCTCGAGGAATTTCTGGCGAGCCGCGACCGATCGCCGGGCGCGCTCGTCCTCAGCGTCACCTGCGACCGGCCGCCGGCTCCCGAGGCGTTCCGCTTCCGCAAGGTGGCGCGGGTCAAGCCGAAGGGCGTTTCGGTGCTGTCGATCGCTGTGTCGCTCTCGGCGGTCGGCGGACGCGTTTCGGGCCCGCGCATCGCCTACGGCGCGATGGCGCCGACAGCCATTCGGGCCAAGGCTGCCGAGCGTGCGCTTGAGGGCAAAACACTCGACGAGTCCGGAATCGCCGCGGCGGTGGCTGCCGCGGCCGAGGGGACTTCGCCGGCGAACGACGCGATCGCCAGCGCTTGGTATCGCCGCGAAGTCGTCGGCGTCCATCTGCGCCGGCTGCTGCTCGGGCAGGACGGCTGAGGAAAGACATACGTATGGCAAAGACGCCGCTCCAATTTCGACACAACGGCCGCGAGGTGGCGATCTTCGTCGATGGAGGCATGAGTCTGCTTTCGGCTTTGCGCGACGAGATCGGCGATCATTCCCCCAAGTTCGGCTGCGGGCAGGGCGGCTGCGGCGCCTGCACGGTGCTGATTGATGGTGAACCTGTGCTGTCTTGCATAACGCTCGCGGAGACGGTCGCCGGAAAATCGATCGAGACCGCGGATGGTCTCAAAACCGGTCCTGAGCTTCATCCGCTGCAAGCGGCGTTCATGGATAATTTCGCCGCTCAGTGCGGCTATTGCACGCCGGGAATGCTGATGGCGGCGAAGGCCCTGTTCGATCACAATCCCGATCCGAGCCGTGTCGAAGTGATCGAGGCGATTTCCGGCAACATCTGCCGCTGCACCGGCTATGAGTCGATCATCAACGCTGTCCTCGCCGCCGCGCGGCGGACCGAACGGCGCGCCTGAAAGGGTGACTTATGCTTGAACTGCGCAAAGACATTTTTGCCGACGAGCGCGACGACAATCTCAAGGAGATTGGGAAGCCCACTCAGCGGCAGGACATGCTCGGCCATGTCACCGCGACCTCGGTTTATTTCAACGACCACAAGCTGCAAGGCATGCTGCACCTCAAGGTGTTGCGCAGCCCCCACTCCCACGCGCGCATCCGCCGTATCGACCTCTCCGAAGCCGAGCGCAGCCCCGGCGTGCGCCGGATCATCCGTGGCGCCGACGTGCCGCACAATCTCAACACGCTGCTCAGCCTGATCAATTTCGGCAAGGATGACGAGCCGACGCTCGCCGTCGACAAGGTTCGCTACAAGGGCGAACCGATCGTCGCCGTTGTCGCGGACAGCCAGCGCGAAGCCTTCGAGGCTCTGGCCAAAATCCGGGTGGACTACGAGCCGCTGCCAACGGTTTTTGATGTCGAGGAAGCGCTGAAGCCCGGCGCGCCGGTGATCAACGAGACCTATCCCAAGAACACCTTCACCTACCACGACATCTACGACCACCAGAAGATTCGGTTCGGCGACGTCGAGCGTGGCTTCGCCGCGGCGGATCACATTCTCGAGCAGCGCTACCAGATGTCGCCGATCGAGCACGCGCCGACCGAAACCAACGGCTCGATCGCAGCGCCCGACACCAACGGTCGCTACGTCGTCTACACGTCGACGCAGGCTTTGTTCTTCTCGCTCGACACCTGCGCGAAGATCCTCGATGTGCCGTCGAACAAGCTTCATTTCATTGGCGGCACCGTCGGCGGCGGGTTCGGCGGCAAAGTCGACACGGTCACCGAGCCGCTCTCAATCCTCGGCGCGATGCTGACCGGGAGGCCGGTGCGTTACATGATCGGCCGTGAGGAGGAGATGCTGTATTGCGCGCCCCGCGGCGCCGAGCGCATCTTCATCAAGGACGGGATTGCCCGCGACGGGCGCATTCTGGCGCGTCAGTTCCGCTGCCTGTTCGACAGCGGGGCCTATACCCGCCTGTCAAGCTACGCGGCCGTCAAATGCGCTGCGCATCTCCCCGGGCCTTACACGATCCCCAATGTCTACGCCGAGGTCTACTGCATCTTCACGAATCGGGTGCCGGCGACGGCGATGCGCGGCTTCGGCGTCACCGCCGTCGATTTCGCCATCGAATGCCAGATGGACAAGCTCGCCGACCTCGTCGGCATGGACCCGATGGAGTTCCGGCTTGTTAACGCTTATCGCGACGGAGACATGAAAGCCCATCGGCGCGAGGCGAAGAATACCGCCCTCATCGAGTGCGTGCAGGTCGCGGCGGAGAAGGCGAAGTGGCGCATTCGCGACGACTTCAAGCGCATGTCGTCGCTCAAGGAAGCTGGCGGACAGCGCCCCACGGCGCCTCCGCCAGTGCGGGAGCCGATTCTCGTCAACCGATCGGCTGGTCAGCAGCGCACGGTTTACGATCGTCCCGCGCCGCCACCCCCAGAGCCGATACGGCCGCCGCCTCCGGCTCCGCCCCCGCTTGCACAGCCGGCGCCCGCCCCCTCGCACGGCGCGATCCGGTTCTCGTCGGTCTTCGGCGGAAGGAGAAGATAAGATGGCCAAGCTCCGCGGACGCGGCATGTCGTCAATGAACTATCCCATTGGAATGAACCTCGGCGGTGATCCGAGCCAGGCGCTGGTTCATTCCAACCCAAGCGGCAAGTTTACCGTCTCGCTGTCCTCGATCGATCTGGGGCAGGGGATGAAATCGGTGACGCGCCAGATCTGCGCCGAGACGCTCGGGGTGCCGGTCGAGGACGTGTATGTCGATACCGCCGATTCCGACACCGGCCCCCATTGCATGGGCAGTTTCGCGTCACGCGGAACACATCGGGTGGGCAACGCCGTCATGGCCGCGGCGCGCGAAGCGCGCGGCGTGATGATGGAGGCGGCGGCGGAGGAGCTCGAAGTCAACGTCGCCGACCTCGAGACCGATGGGCGTGGCAACATTCACGTCAAAGGCGCGCCACACCGTTCCATTTCAACCAAGGACGTCGCCATCGCCGCGCAATTCCGGCAGGGGCGCACGATCTCGGGACGCGGCATCTTCCTCGTTCCTCTGTCCGACGTCGATCCGGAAACCGGAGAGATGTCGCCTGCGACCTGCTACGCCCACGCTTGTCTCGTCGCCGAAGTCGAGGTTGACGACGAAACCGGCGAAGTCGCGATGGTGAGGATGGACAGCGCCTATGAACTCGGCCGGGCGCTCAATCCACGCCTTGTCGAGCAACAGCTCGTCGGCGGCGCCTGGATGGGCATCAGCCACGCCCTCTACGAGACCCCGGAGCCGTACTATCCGGATCCCAGCCACGGGCCGCGCGATTTCGACGAGTACCTGATGCCGGGGCCGGGCGACATTTGCCCACATGACATCACGGTCCTCGAACGTCCCGCCCCGGATGGTCCCTTCGGGGCCAAGGGCCCGGGCGAGATGTGCGCGAATCCGGTCATGCCCGCGATCGCCAACGCGATCTTCAACGCCGTTGGCGTCAGGATGGACGAACTGCCGATCACGCCCGAAAAAGTGCTGCGCGCGATCAAGGCGCAAGGCGGCGCGCGGCCGCAGGCGCGGCGCTAGACGCTCACGATGGCGATCAGGGCTGACATTGTCGGGATCGATAGCCCGGAAGCGCTCGAGCGGGCGCTTCGCTCCGCCTATTACCTCGCCGACGAGGGCCTGGCGACGGTCGCCTATCTCGCGCTTGCGCTTGGCAAGCCGCTTCTGCTTGAGGGCGCTCCCGGCGTCGGCAAGACGGAGGCGGCGAAGGCGGTCGCCGCGGTGCTGGCGCGTCGCCTCATCCGGCTCCAATGCTACGAAGGCATCGACGCCTCCTCGGCCCTCTACGAGTGGAATTATCCCCGCCAGATGCTGGCGATCCGGCAAGCCGGCGAGCAGAGCATCGACATCTACAGCGATCCCTTCCTCATCGAGCGGCCAATGCTGGCGTCGCTGCGCTCGCCCGATTCAACCGTCCTTCTGATCGATGAAATCGATCGCTCCGATCAGGAGTTCGAGGCGTTCCTGCTCGAATTCCTGTCCGATTTTCAGATTTCGATTCCGGAGCGTGGCACGATTCGGGCCGCGGAGCGCCCGATCGTCATTTTGACCTCGAACCGTACGCGCGACCTGCATGAGGCGCTTCGGCGCCGCTGCGTCTACCACTGGATCGATTACCCGAATGCCGAGCGTGAGGCCCGCATCGTGATGCTGCGCGCTTCCAGCGTCGCGGAGGCGACGGCGCGCGCCGTCGTCGCGGCGGTCGGCAAGCTCAGGCGCGAGCCGTTGAGCAAGTCGCCTGGCATCTCCGAGTCGGTCGACTGGGCCGAGGCCGCGACGTTGCTTAATCGTGGCGGCGCGCGCTGGCCCGACGCGTTCAAGCGCTCGATCGGCGTCGCGCTCAAGGACGAGGAAGACCTCGCCTACGTTTCCGGGCGTCTCGACGCGATGCTCGCCGAGTCGATCGCATGAGCGACATCGCTCTGCTGCCGCGCGCCATCGAGCCGCTCATCGGTTTTGTCGCGATCCTGCGCGCCAATGGCTTTGCCGTCGCGCCGGAGCAAACGGAATCGTTCCTTTCGGCGATCGGCCTTTTGGGGCCGCGCGATCCCGACGATATCCGCCGGGCGGGCCTGGCGACGCTGGCCCCGCCGCCCGAGCGCCACGCCGCCTATCACGCTTTGTTCGACATGCATTTTCTTGGCGCTGAAGGGGAGGACATGGCCCCGGGCGAAGAGGAGGATGTGGTTCGCGTCCAGGAAGACCGGCGCGGCGCGGACGAGCCGATCAGCGCCGAAGAATCGAATGAATCCGGTCAGGCTGCGACTCGCGCCGAAGCGCTGGTTGAACGCCGCTTTGGCCCGGCTGAAACGGGCGAAGCTTTGCGCCGTCTGGCGCGCGAAGCCGCCCGGCGCCTGCCGAAGCGTGTAAGCTATCGGCGCTCGCGGGCGCGGCGAGGCGCCGTCGTCGACCTGCGCCGCACCCTGCGCGACGCAACCCGCAATGACGGCGAAATCATCAAGCTCTCGCGTCTCAAGCGCCGGATGCGACCGCGCAAAGCGCTCCTCCTCATCGACGTCTCCGGCTCGATGAAGGCCCGCACCGAAGACAATTTGCGTCTCGCCCATGCGCTCGTTCAGGCGAGCCCACGGGTCGAGGTCTTCACCTTCGGCACCCGGCTCACGCGGGTGACGCGGCCCATGCGGTTGAAACGACGTGAGCAGGCGCTCGCTCAAGCGGCTCATATCGTCAGCGACTTTGACGGAGGCACGCGCATCGGCGATGCGCTCGAGGCGTTTCTCGCTGTGCCGCGCTTCTCGTCCTACGCGCGCGGCGCCATCACGCTGATCGTCTCGGACGGCCTCGAGCGCGGTGATCCGACTGCCCTCGCCGATGCGGTCGCAAGGCTCTCGCGCCGCGCCTGGCGGCTGAGTTGGCTGACCCCGCTTGCCGTCGGCCGCGACTTCCGTCCGCGCACCGAGGCGCTGGTCGCGATCTTTCCCTTGGTCGACGACATGGTTGACGGCGGATCGACGCCCGCGATCGTCAATCACGTTCTGTCGCTGGGGCGCAGGAGAGCCGCGTGATTCCGGTTGTCGATGGCCATCACCATATCTGGCGGCAGGCTGACCTCCCCTGGCTCATGGGACCTATG
>DATCEJ010000405.1:0-11269 GCA_036510135.1 Roseiarcus sp.
GACGCGGCGGACTGCAGGTCGAAGCGGACATCCTTGCTGCGCTCGAGTCTGGCGCGCTGAAAGGCGCGTCACTCGATGTGTTCGAGCGCGAGCCGCTGCCAAAGGATTCGCGCCTATGGTCGCATCCGGCGGTCTATATCAGCCCGCACAACGCGGCGATCTCCTCGCCCAAGGCGATCGCCGCGCTCGTCGCCCGGCAGATCGAGGCGCACGAACGCGGCGAGCCGCTCGACCATATCGTGGATCGTCGCCGCGGCTATTAGACTAAGGCGAGGCGTCAGGCGAAAAGTCCCTGACGCCCCTTGCGGCGCTACTTCTTCTTGCAGGTGTCGATGGTCTCCGGCGTGCAGACATCGAGGCCGATCGTCACCGGATCGGGGACGGATTTGCCTTCCGTCAGATCGTTCAAGAGATAGATGGCCTTATAGCCCATCTCAAACGGCCGCTGTCCAACCTGCCCGTCGCTCAGTCCTGCTTTCAGGTCGTCCATCTGCATCGGCAGAGTCTCGACGAACAGCATGACCAGATCTTTCTTGTCGAGCCGATCCTTGTACTTGCCCATGAGCTCTTTGTAGGCCTTCACCTCCATCTGGGGAGCGCCGCCCGCGTCGAGGACAGCGTCGATCTTCGGATATTTGGCCAAGAGATCGGTGAGCTGGGTGATCGACAGCGGGAAATCATCGTTGTTGTAGAGCGGGCAACCCGCGACCTGCTTCCATTTGTCGGCAGGCAGGGTCTCGGTCATGCCCTTGATGCGGTCGTTCATGTTGGCCGCGGCCGGTCCGCCGGTCTGGATGCAATAGGTGCCTCCGTTGGGCTTGAGCGCCATCGCCTGTTGGGCGACCGCTTTGCCGACCTCTTCGTTGACCGTGCCGATGTAAGCAGCGCGCAGCCCCTTGTCGGCCGGCAGCAAGTCGCTGTCCCACGTCACGACCGGGATCTTGGCTTCCTTCGCCCGGGCGAGCACCTTGGCGATCGCGGGGGCGTTGGCGGCCGATACGCCAATGCCGTCAACATGCTTGGTGATAAGGTCCTGCACCACCTGGACCTGCTCCTGCTCGGTCGCGTCAGCGGGGCCAATGAACAGGCATTGGACGCCGCCGATCTCCTTCGCCGCCTTCTCGCAGCCGTCGCGCGCCTGGTCGAAGAACGGATTGTTCATCGCCTTGGGCACGAGCGCGAAGACCTTATCCTTGGCTTCGGCCGACATGGGTTGAACGGCCCCGATCAGGGCCGCAAGAGCGACAAGACTCGTTACCTTCATTGACGTTTCCTCCGTTTGCGCCGCCTGCGTTTCTCGCAGACGGAGATTTATTCAGCGGGCGTGCGCCGCGCACGCTCGAGCAGCATCGCCCCCGCTATGATGAGGCCAACGAACGTGCCCTGCCAATAAGGATCGACTCCACCCAGCAGAAGCGCGTTGCGCACGATTTCGATCAGCGCGGCGCCGATCACCGCGGAATAGGGAATGCCGTAGCCGCCCATGAGATCTGTGCCGCCAATGACCGTCGCGGCGATGACCTGAAGCTCATAACCAACGCCGAGCCCGTTGGTGACGGATCCGAGCCATCCGACCATGAGAATGGCGGCTATGCCTGCCGAGAGGCTGCTGATGACATAGACGGAAACCTTGACCGGCACGACGGGAATGCCTGTCAGCAGCGCCGCCTGCTCGTTGCCGCCGATCGCGTAGACGTACCGGCCCCAACTTGTGTTGGCCAGAACGATCGTGAGGACGACGGCAATCAGCGCCATCGCGATGACAACGGAGGGGATGCCGAACAGACTTCCGCCGCCAAGCGCGCCGAACAGCTTCTCGTCAGGCCCGAACTGATAGATCATTTTGTTGTTGGACACGATCAGCGCCTGGCTGCGCGCGACCGACAGCATGATCAGCGTCACGACGAATGGCGACAATTTGAACCTGGCGATCGCGTAGCCGTTGATGAGGCCGCAGAGGAGCGCGACACCCATGCCCGCGCCGACCCCCGCCCACAGCGGATATCCAGCCTGAAGCGTGAGCCCGGTCACAATGCCGACGAGGCCCATCACCGAGCCTACCGACAGATCGATGCCGCCCGTGATGATCACCAGCATCTGGCCCATGCCCATGATGGCGACGAACCCGAAGTTGCGGCTGTCATTGTAGAGATTGTCGTAACTGCGAAACGGCTCCGAGATCAGAGCCATCACCACGCAAATGACGAGAACGGCAAGCGTAATGGCCGCGGGCTGACCGAGCCTTACGATCCCAAAGCGACGCATGGGCGACTCAACGAGTTCAGCCTGCGCGGACACGGTTGCGCTCTTTCACGTGCGGGTCGAACCCAAACAGTCGGTCAATGAGTGTCGGCTCGCGGACCGGTTTGGCTCCCCAGGGCCGTGAAACGATCCGTCTCTGCGACGGCGCTTGCATATGAACGTTCCCCCTTGATCGGCCGCGCAGTTGCGGTCGCCGCCGATTCACGCGTTCGATAATTGGCGAGAGCAAAGGCTAGTGACGGATCAATTGCATTGTCAAGCACGGCCGTCCGATTCAAACGTCCCCGTCTTTGTCGTGCCCTCCTCGCACCATCCCTGCATTCGCCAACCCCGAAGAATCTCGCTATCGTCGCAAAATTGAAGGCGTATGGGCCGAGGGAGGAAGGCATGCTTTGGGGGATCGATCCGCTGCTCACCGCGGATCTGCTTTACGCCTTGCGGCGGATGGGGCACGGCGACGAGATTGTGATCGTCGACGCCAATTTCCCCGCGGACTCGACCGCAATGACCACCGTGATGGGCGAACCAATTCCGCTGGCCGGCGTCAACGCGGCGCGCGCCGTCGAGGCGATCCTTTCGGTGATGCCGCTCGATACGTTCGTACCCGATCCTGCGTGCCGCATGGAAATCGTTGGCGATGGGGACACCATGCCGCCAGTGCAGCGCGAAGTGCAGCAAGCCGTCGATCGCGCGGCGAGCAAACACGTGCCTCTCGTTGGCATCGAGCGCTTCGCATTCTACGAGCGCGCCAAGAGCGCCTTCGCGATCGTCCCGACCGGCGAGCGGCGCTTCTATGGTTGCTTCATCTTCAAGAAAGGCGTTGTCCCGCCGGAGTGAGCGCGCTGCGCGCCTCTGCGGGCTTCAGTCCGACGAATGATTGAAGACGACACGGCGTGTCTTTACGCGAAACACGTCCCTGATCAAACGAGGTAGACGCGCCGGGGCGCGGACCTTCGGCTAGCCTGCCTTTTTCCGTGCGCCGGGCTTTTGCGCCGTCTGTTTCTCTGGCGCTTCCTTGGCGGCCGGGGCTGCTTCCTTCGCGGGCGCGCCGCCGGCAATCGGCAAGAGCATCTCGCGCTGGTCCGGGCTGCCTTTCGTCGTCCGCTTGCCTTTGGCTGGCGCAGCAAGCTTCGGTGCGGGCGCCGGCGCCACTTGTTTGGCAGCTGCCTTTGGCGGTTCGTCTTTTGCCTTCTCGATGCTCTGACGCAGCGCAGCCATCAAATCCGTACCGGCGACGATCCTCGGCATTGGCCGCTGTTTCGGGATTGGCATCCCCGCCCTCTTCTCGTTCAGCATCTCGACCACCGCCTCCTCATAACGATCGTGAAAGAGGGTGGGGTCGAACGTCGCCGCTTTGCTTTCGAGAATATGTTCAGCGAGAGCGAGCATGTCCTTGGGAATTTGGATATCGCCGATGTCGCCGAAATAAACCGCTTCGTCGCGGACCTCGTAAGGATATCTGAGCGTGGCGCCGAACAAGCCCTTGCCTCGCGGCTGGAGCATAATGACGCGCTCGCGCTTGGATAAGACCACCCGCCCCAACGCGACCATGCCCTTGCCGAGCATCGCGTCGCGGATGACCGCAAA
Source organism: Roseiarcus sp. (assembly GCA_036510135.1). Taxonomy (GTDB): domain Bacteria; phylum Pseudomonadota; class Alphaproteobacteria; order Rhizobiales; family Beijerinckiaceae; genus Roseiarcus. The sequence continues at coordinate 3,850 of DATCEJ010000405.1, forward strand.
GGCCTCCAGCGCAACCTTGTTCTCCGGAACAAGATAGTAGGGGCTGTCGATATAGCGTTCGTCGACTTGCGCTTTCGGCACAAAGCTATCGATGTCGATCGTGTGGCTGCTCTCGATCGCGATGGCGTCGAGCTCTTCGTCCTCGACCTGCAGGTACACGCCTTTATCGACTTCGTAGCCGCGCCCCTTATCGTCGGGATCGATTGGGTCGCCTGTCCCCTCGTCGACCAGCTGCTGACGCAGGCGATTACCGGTTTTCTTGTTGATCTGCCGGAAGGCGACGCGCTCGCCTGATGATGTCGCCGTATAAAGCGCGATCGGGCAAGAGACGAGGGAAAGCTTGAGATAACCCTTCCAGTAGGGACGTGGCGGGGCCATGGGAACTCCTACTCAACGCATACAGCTATCCTTATAACACGCCAGCGGCCGTTCCGGCCAACCTGGAAAGGATTCTTTAACCACTGTCCCCGGCGAGCGATCTGCGTGGCCGGAAGCCCCTGATGCCGCGAGCCTTACCCGCTACTGGTGACATTGATCTTTCGGGCCTGAGTGAAATCATCGACGGCGCCTTCCTTAGAGCAGCCAGCTCGCGCCGACGGAACGCGTTCGAGTGAAATGTTCAACGAACCGGAGCGATTACGAGCGATCCGCGTTGGCAGGTGTGCCGCGCGACCTTGCGGCACACAGCGTAAGACGAGAGATCCTTTGCCAGGCAGAAGCGCACGTCGACCAGTTCGCCGTTGCTGCAGCTGATCGCCATGTTGTCGGGGTGCAAATTGGCGTTCGCCGTCATGAAGGCCTGCTCGATCTCCTCAGGAGCCATTTTCAGTTGATCACTTGGGGCCTGAAACATCTCGGGAATTTTTAGCCGTGCGCGGACGCTGCGCACGGTGGCAAAATAGTCATGCGCGCTGAGGCCGGTGCAAATGCCGTGCTTGCGGTATTCATAGGCCGCAAGGCGATCGTTTGGGTAGACGCCGTGCTCATCGTCGAGATCGGCCGGCGTCGCGTCCTGCCCCCTGCATGCCTCAGGGTTCGGACGATACTCGTTGTTCGGCCACAGGCCGTGGACAACGAAACCCTGGCCGGAGCCTTCCGCGCATTCCGGCGACGACGTCTCTTGGCCCCCAAGATCGCAGAAGCCAGGCGCCCAGGACAGGGTCATCACGTAATAGTCGAACTGGGTGGCCGCGACTGGGGGAGTGGACGGCGCGGTCTGCGCCACACCGACAAATGGCTTCCCGGCAACGGCAAACGCCAAGCTTAACGCTAACTTGAGCGCCGAACGCCGCATTCCGAGGTCTCCGCCTTCGGCCTTGTTTGGTCAGTAGTGCGCTTTGATGCCGTACTCGGCAAGCCACTTCGCCTTGCCGATTTCGCGCTCGAGGATAGGCCGGATGATGTCGCAATTGGGCGCATACGCGAAGGTCGGGTCGATGCCGACGACGCACCACTCGACGCCCCAGGAATTTCCAATCATGCCCAGTTGCGTCCCAACGGAATAGACGACAGTCCGCTGCCTTTGATCGGTCATTGCTGCGCGGGCGACACAATAGCGGCGGGGAATGTAGGCCAGGCCATTCGATCGAAACCCGATTTCGCGCACGCGATCGAAACCGCCGATTGCGAGATTTGAATTCCAAAATTCACGCTGGGTCCCGGCGAACCGGCCGCTGATCGTAGACAGCACCCCACTGTCCTCGCAGGCGGGCATGTCGGCGACAAACGGCGCCCAGCGCGCCTCGGCTGGCGTATCGTAGAGGTTGAGCTGCGCCGGACCGCCCCCAGCGTGCGCGAGCGGAACGAGGAGGAAAAAGGCCAAAAGACCGAAGATCGTTCTCTTCAACGCCCCTGCTCCCCTTGCAAACAAAACCTCCGGCGCGTGCCGCTCGGCTACGCAACAATGCCGCCCGGCGCGCGGCAAATCAAGCTAAAGCGAAGGTCTGTGGCCACGCGACGTGGTCCCGTCCCCAGGCGGGCTGCAGAACAGTGGCGGGCCCGACGTCCCACCCCGAACGCCTCAAGAGAGGCGGCGCTTGATCTCGCCTATTTCGTGCTCCACCAGATCGGCGCCGCCGACGCCCCTCATCTGGTCGGTGAGAACGATTTCAGCCGCCCTCGCTGCATGTTCCGCCGCAGCGGCGCGAACCTCAGCCGACGCCTGAGCCTCGGCTAGCGCGATCTTGGCTTCAGCTTGCTTGGTGCGCCTGGCGATGAATTCTTTCAGCCGCTCGCCCGCCTCGATATTCAACTGCTCGGCTTGAGCGCGCGCCTCGGCGACAATGGCGGCAGCGTTCGCTTGGGCTTCAGCAGACTTTTTCTCGAAGCTCGCCAATAGCGCCGCCGCCTCCAGGCGGAGATTGGCGGCCTGAGCGAGTTCGGACGCGATCGCTTCGCCGCGCGCATCGAGCGCCTTGAGCACAGTTCGATGGACGCCAAAATAAATAAGAACGCCAACGAAGACGATGAAGCCGAGAAGGACGAAGAACTCCGCATCATACTCCATCATGCGGCTCCGCTTAGCGACTTGATGGAACTGACAGCGGCCGCGATCGACGATGGATCAGCCGGACGTCCTCCGAGACGCTCAACGATCGCCCCCGCAGCGTCGCGCGCAACCTCGGCGACATTCGCCATAGCGTCGGCGCGCGTCTTGGCGATCTCGCGCTCGGCGCCGCTAAGCTTGGCCGCAAGCTCATCCTCCAGCGCCTGCCGCTTGGCCTGCGCATCGGCCGCGGCGGCGTCTCGAGCGGCCTGGGCAAGGCTTTGCGCCTTCGCGCGCGCCTCGGCCAATGTCCTTTCGTGCGCGGCCGCCGCCGCGTCGGCTTTCTGCTGCATCGCCGTCGCTTCGTCGAGGTCGCCAGCAATTCGGGCTTTGCGGCCTTCGATCACGGCTCCGAGCTGCGGCAAGCCCCGCTTGGACAGGTACCAATAGAGAAAGCCGAAGGCGATCGCGAACCATACGAGTTGCGACGGAAAGGTGCCGGCGTCGAAGGGCGGAAAGTTCACATGCGCGCCGCTCGCCTGACCGACTTGCGTCTGTGTCGCATTGAGGTCCGTCGCGGATCCCGCGCTCAAATCCCTGGTCGTCACGCCAAGCGCCCTCTCATGAAGCGACCCGAACTCCGGCTCGTCACACCGCGAACAGCAACAGGAACGCGATCAGAAGCGCAAAAATGCCGAGCGCCTCGGTAACCGCAAAGCCGAAAATGAGGCGACCGAACTGGCCTTCAACAGCCGACGGGTTGCGCAGCGCGCCATTCAGAAACTGGCCGAACAGCGTGCCGACGCCGATGCCGGCCGCCCCTGTCCCAATCGCTGCGAGGCCAGCGCCAATGTATTTGGCGGCGATGGCAAGCTCATGCGGTTCCATGCGGTGCTCCTATTGGCGAAGATTCGCGTTTCGAGTTGAGGTCAGTGACCGGGGTGAAGCGCGTCATTGAGGTACATGCAGGTTAACATGGCGAACACATAGGCCTGCAGGAACGCGACCAGAAGTTCGAGAGCGTCGAGGCCAATTGTCATGAGGAACGGCAGCACGGCCAGCGCCTTGATCGCCGCGCCGGCGCCGAGCAGCATGACGACGAAAGCCCCGAACACGTTGAGCGTGATGTGGCCGGCAAGCATGTTGGCGAACAAACGCACCGAATGACTGACAGGGCGCGACAGGAAGGAGATGATCTCAATCGCCACGACCAGCGGGAGTATGTAGATCGGCACGCCAGGAGGGACGAAGAGTTTGAAGAAGTGGAGCCCGTGCTCTTTGAAGCCAATGACGATAACCGTGAGGAACACCATCAGCGCCAAGGCGGCGGTGATGATGATCTGGCTCGTCACACTGAATGTGTAAGGTATACAACCGATCAGGTTTGCCAGGAGGACGAAGAAAAAGATCGCAAACACGAACGGGAAAAAACGCATGCCGGTCTCGCCGGCGGCGGAGCGCACCATGCCGGCGACGAATTCGTAGGCCATTTCCGCCATGGCCTGCAGGCGTCCCGGCACCCCCGAGCCGCCCCGTGCGCCGATCGCGACCAAAAGACAGGTGAGCGCGACCGCCAATAACATGTACAGGCCCGAATTGGTCAGGGAGACGTCGTGGCCCGCGACCTGAATCGAAACGACAGGGTGTAGAGCAAATTGATGGATCGGATCGATCGCCGGTCCCGACTCTGTCGCCACGTCCTCTAGTCCTCGTCGTCGTCCGCCTCGTTGCGAGGCTTACAGCGCCCCCAACGAGGCGTCCCATTCGGCTCGGGAAGCCGAGCGCCGCACGTCCTTATCCGGGGAGTTTGCGCGAGACAAGGGCGAATTGCGCTTCAAGGAGACCGTTTTGGCGAAGTCAGCCGGATCACGTTCCAGATCCCCGCCGCCACGCCGATCAGGAAGAAGACAATCAGAAACGCAGGACTGGTGTGAAGCGCGCGGTCGAGAACCCAGCCAATCCCTACGCCTATGATGATGGCCGAGACGAACTCGCTGCCCGCCCGCAAGCCAAGCGACATGCCCGACCCGACGGCGTCCGATTTGGACTCAGGTTTTGGCTCGGGAGCGGAGCGAGGCGTCGTCGCTCGAGCTTTGAGCTCGCCCGACAACCGATTGAGGCGGGCGCGCAGCGCCGCGGACTCGTCGTCGGGATTTCCGGGGTCCGAACTCATGGGGCCAAGCCCTCCCTGACGCGAAACTCCATGACGAGCCGGCTCGTTTCAGCGCGCCGCGCTCGCATGGCCGTATCTAGCATCGAAAAGAGAAGCGCCGTTAGCGCCGCTTGACCCTCACCACCGCCTCGGGCAAGGCAGGCCTCGTCTGGACCCGAATGGCCTCGCATGCCCAAGTCGCCTTCCCCGCCGAGAGCCGCCAAGGGGCCCGGAACGCCCAAGGCGCCGCCTCCGCCAAGAAATGATAAGCCAGCAGTCAAGGTCTCTGTCGGCCTTCTGGGCACGTTTGCGCATCGGCCGCGTCTCCTGGCGGGAGCGATCCTGATGGTCGTGGCCTATATCGCTTTACGCCTCGGGGTCGAGATCCGCGAAGCGACGCGCCTCTTGATCGCCTGGAATGTCGGAGCCTGGGCATTCCTCATCCTGGTTCTGCACATGGTGATGGACCCGGGGCGCGAGGCGAGCGTTCAGGCGAGGCCGGAGGACGAAAGTCAATCGGCGCTGGTGCTCCTCGGGGTCGTGGCGTCTCTCGCCGCGATGGCCGCGATCGTGTGGGAGCTCGGACCGGTCAAGACCTTGGCCGGTTGGGAGAAGGCCGGTCATTTGGCGCTGGTCGGCGCAACGGTGCTCAGCGCCTGGACATTCCTCCAGACGATGTTTGCGCTTCATTATGCGGGCGTCTATTTCATTCGCCAGAAAGGCGGGGTTCATTGCGGCCTCGAATTTCCCGGCTGCTCGCAACCGGGGTGGATGGAGTTTTTCTATCAGGCCTTCACCATCGGTTGCACGTTCGCCTCTTCCGACGTCAATGTGACCTCGATGCGGATGCGACGGATCGTGATCATTCAGGGGGTGGTCGGCTTCTTCTTCAACGCGATCATCCTCGCCCTCACCATCAACGTCGCTGCAAACCTCTTCTAGCGGGCGCTTTTGCCGGATATAGAGCGGCGATGACCGACCCCGCCGACGTTTCCCCTCGCGCCCGCGCCACGCTGCCTCGCGGATTCACAGACCGCGACGCCGGCGATCTTGCCGCCGCCGAAGCGATGATCGCCAGGATCGGCGAGGTCTATGCGCTCTATGGGTTCGAGTCCGTCGAGACGCCGTTCGTCGAATACACCGACGCGCTCGGCAAGTTTCTGCCTGACCAGGATCGGCCGAACGAGGGCGTGTTCTCGTTCAAGGACGACGACGAGCAATGGCTGTCGCTGCGCTATGACTTGACGGCGCCGCTCGCGCGCTATGTCGCCGAGAATTACGACCGGCTGCCAAAACCCTATCGCTCCTATCGCGCCGGCTGGGTGTTCCGCAACGAGAAGCCCGGGCCGGGGCGCTTCCGCCAGTTCATGCAATTCGACGCCGACACGGTCGGATCGTCGTCGCCCGCCGCTGACGCCGAGATCTGCATGATGGCCGCCGATTGCCTGGAGGCGCTTGGCGTCAAGCGCGGCGAGTACGTCATCAAAGTCAACAACCGCAAGGTGCTTGACGGCGTGATGGAGGCGATCGGCCTCGGCGGGCCTGAGAATGCGGGCCGTCGGCTGACGGTCTTGCGCGCGATCGACAAGCTCGATCGGCTCGGCGTCGATGGCGTGCGCTTGTTGTTGGGGAGCGGGCGGAAAGACGAGAGCGGCGATTTCACCAAGGGCGCGGGGCTCGACGCGGCTTATACCGAACAAGTGCTCGCCCTTCTGAATGGGGACGGCGCCGTACGGTTTGGCGATGGCGCCGAAGGCCAGCGCCCTCCAGTCGGCGACGGGCTTCCCGACGGCTCCCGAGTTGGCGGCGGCGCCGCTGGCGATGCGCCCGCGCAAGGCGTCCGCAATGAAGGTCTCGAAGAGCTCGCGCAGATCGAGAGCTTCGTCCGAGGCGCAGGCTATGGCTCCGATCGCATCCGCATCGACCCCTCGGTGGTGCGCGGGCTCGAATATTACACTGGCCCGGTCTTCGAGGCTGAGCTGACCTTCGAGGTCAAGGACGAGAACGGCCGGCCGGTTCGCTTCGGCTCGGTCGGCGGCGGCGGGCGTTACGATGGCCTCGTCGCACGTTTCCGGGCCGACCCCGTTCCGGCGACCGGCTTTTCGATCGGCGTCTCGCGACTGCTCGCGGCTTTGCGCGCGATCAAGAGCCCGATCGTCGCGGCGGCCGAAACGCCCGGTCCCGTCGTCGTGCTCGCGCTCGACCGCGACGCGGCCTCGATGGCGAACTATCAGCGCCTCGTCGCGAGTTTGCGCAAAGCCGGGATCGCGGCCGAACTCTATCTGGGTTCGGGGGGCATGAACGCGCAGCTCAAATATGCGGACAAGCGCAGAAGTCGCGTCGCCGTCATCCAGGGCTCGAACGAGCGCAACGCGGCAGGCGGCCCGCAGGTCACGATTCGCGACCTCAAGCTCGGCGCCGAGCTCGCCAAGACGACCAAGGACCGCGCCGACTATCTGGAGCTGCGCCAGCGCGCCCAGTTCCCCGCGCCCGAGGCGGAGCTGGTCGAGCGCGTGCGCGAGGTGCTGGCGAGGCGCTAGGCGCTTTGCCGTTGGGCGGACTCGGTGTCCCCGCTGCGCGGCGCCAGGTCGCGACATCGGTCCGGTCGATCCATTTGGATTTTCTTGGCGCGTGGCCCTTTCGCTGCGAAAACTCCCGCTAACGAGGGTTTGGTCTATTTGGATTTCCTTGGATTCTCTCGTCCGAATCGAGCCTTTTCAATGGGTTACACGGAAAAATCGACGGAAATTTTTTCTCGAGCCTTTTCCCTGGGTTCGCCGAGA
>DATCEJ010000406.1:0-3953 GCA_036510135.1 Roseiarcus sp.
GCGCAGGCGATGCGCTTAGGGCTCGGCGTCGACGAGATCCACGAGTGCAGCAAGATCGACCCCTGGTTCCTGGAGCGGATCGCCGAGATTGTCGCGCTCGAGGGCAAGGTCCGCGCTCACGGCCTGCCGCCAGACGCGGGCAACATGCGCGCCTTGAAGGCGAACGGCTTCTCGGACGCGCGCCTTGCAGCGCTTGCCGGCAAGGCCGAGGCCGACGTCGCCGCGGCCCGCAGACGGCTCGGCGTTCAGCCGGTGTTCAAGCGCATCGACACCTGCGCGGCGGAATTCGCCTCGCCCACGGCTTACATGTACTCGACCTACGAGGCCCCGTTCGCCGGCAAGGTCCGATGCGAAGCCGATCCTTCGGAGCGCGAGAAGATCGTCATCCTCGGCGGCGGCCCGAACCGGATCGGGCAGGGGATCGAGTTCGACTATTGCTGCTGCCACGCCTCGTTCGCGCTCAGAGCGGCCGGTTACGAGACGATCATGATCAACTGCAATCCGGAGACCGTCTCGACCGACTATGACACCTCGGACCGGCTCTATTTCGAGCCGCTGACCGCCGAGGATGTGCTGGCCATTCTCGACAAGGAGCGCGAGCGTGGGCTGCTCAAGGGCGTGATCGTCCAGTTCGGCGGCCAGACGCCGCTCAAGCTCGCTCACGTCATCGAACAATCGGGCGCGCCGATCCTCGGCACCTCGGTCGACTCGATCGATCTTGCGGAGGACCGTGACCGCTTCAAGCGGCTGCTCGACAAACTGGGTCTCAAGCAGCCGAAGAACGGCATCGCCTATTCGGTCGAGCAGGCGCGTCTCATCGTCGCCGATCTCAAGCTGCCGCTGGTGGTGCGTCCGTCCTACGTGCTGGGCGGCCGGGCGATGGCGATCATCCACGAGCAGACCGCGCTCGACGATTATCTGCTGGGCGTCCTGCCGAGCCTGGTGCCGTCCGACGTCAAGGCGCGCTACCCCAACGACAAGACCGGGCAGATCAACACGGTTCTGGGCAAGAACCCGCTGCTGTTCGACCGTTACCTCGCGGATGCGATCGAGATCGACGTCGACGCGCTGAGCGACGGCGAAACGGTGGTCGTGGCCGGAATCATGGAGCACATCGAGGAGGCCGGCATCCACTCTGGCGACAGCGCCTGTTCGCTGCCGCCCCGGTCGCTGACGCCCGAGACGATCGCGAGCCTCAAGGACGAGACGCAGAAGCTCGCGCGCGCGCTCGAAGTCGGCGGGCTGATGAACGTTCAGTACGCGCTCAAGGGCGGCGAGATCTACGTGCTCGAAGTCAACCCGCGCGCCTCGCGCACGGTGCCGTTCGTCGCCAAGGTGATCGGCAAGCCGATCGCCGCGATCGCGGCCCGCATCATGGCGGGCGAAAAGCTCGCTTCGTTCGATCTCAAGCTTGAAAACCTCGATCACGTCGGGGTCAAGGAAGCGGTGTTTCCCTTCGCCCGCTTCCCTGGCGTCGACACCGTGCTGGGGCCGGAAATGCGCTCGACCGGCGAGGTGATGGGCATCGACCGCTCGTTCGAAATCGCCTTTGCCAAGAGCCAGCTCGGGGCCGGGTCGCGGCCGCCGACCTCGGGCGCCGTGTTCGTCTCCGTGCGCGATGCGGATAAGGAGAAGATCGTCGAGCCTTTGCGCAAGCTGCAGGCGCTCGGGTTCAAGATCCTGGCCACTGGCGGGACCCAGCGCTACCTGACGGCCCATGGGCTGAAGGCCGAAAAGGTCAACAAGGTGTCGGAGGGCCGCCCGCATGCGGCGGACGCGGTGCGCAACGGCGCCGTGCAGCTCATGTTCAACACCACCGAGGGCGCGACCTCGTTATCCGATTCCAAGCCTTTGCGCCGCGCCGCCCTCTTGCAAAAGACGCCCTACTACACCACAATTTCAGGGGCCATCGCGGCGGCGGACGGGATTCGCGCGGTCGCGAGCGGCGAGCTCGAAGTCAGGGCGCTGCAGGATTATCTGGCGTGACGGCGTGGAAAGACGCCGTCGCGGCCGTATTTTTTTACGGATAGGCAATGGAAAAATTACCCATGACCCCTGGGGGGCACGCGGCCTTGGAGGCGGAATTTGCCCGTCGCCAGCAGGTCGAACGGCCGCGGATCGTTGCCGCGATCTCCGAGGCGCGATCGCATGGCGACCTGTCGGAAAACGCGGAATATCACTCCGCCAAAGAGGCGCAGTCGCACAACGAGGGCCGGATCGTCGAACTCGAGGATCTGTTGCAGCGCGCCGAGGTGATCGACGTGGCGAAATTGAACGGGACGACGATCAAGTTTGGCGCGACCGTTACTTTGATCGACGAAGACACCGAAAAAGAGCGCAAGTTTCAACTCGTCGGCGAGAGCGAGGCGGACGTGAAGTCGGGCAAGGTGTCGATCACCTCCCCGACCGCTCGCGCGCTCATTGGCAAGAAGGCGGGCGACAGCGTCGAGGTGAACACGCCAGGCGGGGGCAAGAGCTATGAAATCGTCAAGGTCGCCTATATATAGCCACCCGGTCTGAACGACCCGCGATTGGGCGGCCCAAGGAGAAATTTGCGTCATGTCCGCGTTCCCCTTGACCCGCCGCGCAGCGCTCGTCGCTCTCGCGGCTCTCGCGCTCCAAGGCTGCGCAACCGCGGTTCCGACGGCGGCGACGAGCGGCCTCCGCATTCGCGCGATCAAAGTTGACGTCTCGCCGATTCGGGCCAGCATGGGAGATCCGACCGCGGCCTGGGTGGAGCAGGCGCTTCCCGGCGCGCTCGCCCATTCGCTCGCGCCCTACATGGCGCCAGGCGACCGCAATGGAGCGACGCTGGTGGCGCGGATCGACACGCTCTATCTCGGATCAAGCGGCGGCGGACCCGGCTTTTTTGGACAAACCCAGGACACCATCAGCGGAGCGCTCCTGCTCGAATCACCGCGAGGCGGCGTGATCGCGAACGTGCCGCTGCGGGCGATCTCCAGCTATTTCCCGATGGCGGTCGACCAGCCGCTGTTCGAGCGGGCCCTCCAGGGCCGCGTGGCCACGCTTGCGCAAGCCTTCGCTGGCTGGGCGCCAAGGGAACTGGGGCTTTAGACGATTTCGCTCCTCATCCTCCCCTGCGGGACGCGGGGGAGGGGGACCGTCCGAAGGACGGTGGAGGGGGCGACCCAACGCCATTTCGCCCTTGAGAGCGATGCTACGTGGTTTCGCCTCGGACGACCTTTTCTTTCTTGGGTTCGGGGCGCAGCCGGAAGGAAAAGGACACGATGGTCGCCAGCGCCATGACTCGCCGGAGCGCGCTTAGCGCGCTTGGCGCATTCGGTCTTACGTTGACAAGCGGGGCCTTGAACGCGCGAGCCCAGGGCGGCTTGAGGTTCAGCGGCATCAGGGTCACTGTCGAGCCGCTGCGCGCGCGCTTCGGCGACCCGACCGCGGCCTGGATGGAGCAGGCGCTCGCGCAAGCTTTGCCTCAGGCCCTGGGACCTCATCTCAGCTCAGGCGACCGGAACGCCGCTTTCCTCGAGGTCCGGATCGATTGGATCTATCTCGGCCCGAGCGGCGGGGGGAGCGGACCGGGGGGCTCCTCGCAGGATACGGTCGTCGGAAGCTTCATCGTTCGGGGACCGCGGGGTGGAATCGAATCGCAAATCCCGTTGCGCGCGATCGCGTTCTATTATCCGAGCGCCGTCGACCAGGCGATGGTCGAACAAGCCTATCACTGGCGTGTGGTCGCCCTCGCGCGGGCCTTCGCCGGCTGGGCGCCGAGGGAGCTCGGGCTTTAGGGCGCGAGTTTTGAGGGCAAAGATTGTGAAGGCCGCCGGGAATCAGGCCAATTAGTGCGGCTTGTGGCGCCTGACCTGCTCGACATAAGAGCGAAGGACGGCATTGATCCTGGTCTGATAGCCACGTCCTTGCCTGCGAAAGAACGCGAGAACATCGGCGTCAATCCGCAGATTCGTGTGTTCCTTCCG
>DATCEJ010000407.1:0-7969 GCA_036510135.1 Roseiarcus sp.
GATGCACATTTCCGCGTGAGCCCGTCAGTGATCCGTCAGGGCTTCACGAACCAATAGGCGAAGCGATCGGTCTCGCCTTTGATCGAGGGATCGAACACCTTGATCGAGCGCGGATCGTCCTTCTTCGCGAGTATGGTGCCTTCCCCGTCCAGTGCGAAGCCGGCCGCCTCCACCTCCTCGCGGACGGACGCAGGGTCGATCCGATGCAGCGACTGGGCGTCGCTCGCGCCTGCGCCAGCGGCGGCGGCGTGGTCTACGATGACGTAGGAACCACCGGGCTTCAGCCGTTCGTACACGGCTCGATTGAACTGGGCCGCCGTCGCGCCCTTGGCCTGGATCAGCGCGGTGTGGAGATCGTGGTAGAACAGGTGCAGCCACAGGATATCCGCCGGTTGCGTGGCCTCCGGCATCGCCACGAGGTCCGCCGAGACGGCTTCGACGTTCTCCCGGCCCGGCTCCTTCGCAAGCATCCGCATGCGGCCGACCGGGTCATTCTTGAAGTGGGCGACTTCGGCCGGCACGAAGCTATAGACCCGTCCTTCGGGTCCTACGATATCTGAGAAGAGACGGGTCCAGTCGCCGTCTCCTGGGTACACGTCTATGACGGTGGAGCCCGCATCGACTCGTGCGAACCGGGTCAACTCGGAAAGCTTGGATTGGTCGTACATCGGAATCTCCGTTAACGTTGGGCATTCGATGAGAGCGTGGCGCGGGGGTGCGATCCACAAGTGATCCACCCTTTACCTACCCGATGGCCGCAGATGGCAAGCGCTACGCTAGCCGGGAGGCGTCCATCTGCGAGGCCCGCGCCAGGGCCTGCGTGTCGATATACTCGCGGATCTTCGCCACCTTGCGATCTCGAATGGTGATGTCGAAAGCCCAATCGTCCTTGAACGACTTATTCGTGGCTTTGATTGTCCCCGTAGCGACGCCGACGACCAGAACCCGGTCTCCCTGCGCCACGAACTCGGGGGGTTTTGGATATGTCGTTTCCACCTCTTCGGACGCCTTCCGAAGCACAGCCGCCAATTCCGCGCGCCCGCGGTGCGTACCGGCCAGCGGCCAGTCCTCGCCGGGAATGATCCACTCGATATCTTCGGCGACCAACGCCAGCAGATCCTGCTTATTGGCGCCGCCCATCGCTGCGAAGAAATCCTTCACAATCTGAACATTCTCTTCGACGCTCATCGAATCTCTCCGTTTCCTTACGTCGCATTGTGTCCCTTCTCGTCGGCGTGAATTCAGATGGCCGAGAAGCCGCCGTCGACAGACAACTCCACCCCATTCACGAAGCTCGAATCGTCTGAAGCCAGAAACAGCGCGACCGACGCAATTTCCTCCGGACGACCCATCTTTCCCCGCGGGATCAGGGACTCGAACATCTGCTTTGCCTCCGCGGTGAGAACCTGGTCCTGCATCGGCGTGGCGATCGGCCCGGGGCTCAGCACGTTCACCCGGATATTGCGGCCCTTCAGTTCGTTGAGCCAAGTGCGTGCGAATGAGCGCAACGCCGCCTTGCTCGCCGCATACACGCCGTAACCAGGAAAACCTTTCACCGAAGCCACTGACCCGGTCATGAAGATCGATCCGCCATCGTTGAACAGCGGCAACGCCTTCTGAACCGTGAACAGCGTGCCGCGCGTATTCAGGCCGAAGGTCGAATCAAACTGCTGCTCGGTAATCTCGCCGAGTGGGACGGCTTCGCCCATGCCGGCGCTCGCGTACAGGACGTCGATCCTGCCCTTTTCCCGCTTGACCGTGTCGAACAGGCGATCAATGTCGTCGAGATTGGCCGCGTCGCCGCGCACCCCGGTCACGTTCCGGCCAATCAGCTTGACGGCCTCGTCCAGCGCCTCCTGTCTTCGGCCCGTGATGAAAACATAGGCCCCTTCTTCAACGAAAAGCTTGGCGCTCGCCAGCGCCATGCCGCTCGTTCCACCGGTGATGACGGCAACCTTACCTTCAAGCTTTCCCATGACTTCTCCTTCGAGGCTCCGTTCTTGATTGTTCGAGGAGGCCTCCGAGACCCTGGAGATGGGTCCGCCGGCGTCAGGCGTTGAGTGCGGAAGCGCGCACAGCGGCGGTGCGAAATCGAACCGGCCGGACGACTGACGCCAGCCGCGACGATCGGCGTTCGCCGTTTCGAATCGGGTCGCACTCGTCGACATAAGCTAAGATGACCCGCCGTAATGCTGTACGATGCGGTAGATACGGACTCTGGACAGACGCACCACGGCGGCGCCGGATTGCACCATGATCGACTGGGACGGCGTTCGCTACTTTCTCGCCGTCGCGCGCGGAGGCTCAGTGCGGGCTGCCGCCGCGCGGCTCGGTGTGAACCACGCGACCGTGCTGCGACGCATCGCCCAGCTCGAAGGACGCCTAGGGGTGCGCATGTTCGAAAAGCTGCCTTCGGGCTATCGCCTGACGGCTGCGGGCGAGGAGGTCCTAGAGTTCGCAGACCAGATGGAAGCGTCGTCGCACCTCTTGGAGACGCGCATCTTCGGGCGCGACCAGAGCGTGCGAGGGCTTCTGCGGGTGACGCTGGCGCCGACCCTCGCGACGCACCTGCTCATGCCGGACTTCGCCGAATTCGCGCGTCTGCATCCGGACATCGAGATGGAAATCCTGTCGTCCGGCGAGCTGGCGAATCTAACAAACCGGGAGGCCGATGTCGCGATCCGCGTCGTCTACGACCGCAAGACCATGCCGCTCAATCTTCACGGCCTGAAGGGACCGCAGCTGTTCGGCGGCGTCTACATGTCCCGCGATCGACTAACCGCGAAGCGTGCAGGCGCGCCAGATCGCCTCCGGTGGATCGTCATAAGTCGTGATGGAATCCCGGATTGGGCCCGCGAGGTTCGCGCCACGGGGATTCCGTTCAGGACCACGGACGGCGAGGCGCAGATCGCTGCTGTACGGCAAGGGCTCGGGATCACGACATTGCCGTGCTTCGTCGGCGACGCCGACCCCCTGCTGGGGAGGGTCCCAGACGCCGACCTGCACCTGTACGGAACGGTTTGGCTTCTCACACAGGGCGAGACACGCAAGACGAAGCGTGTCCGGCTCTTCACTGAGTTCATATCCCGCAAGCTCGCCGCCTACGCTCCGCTTCTCGCGGGGCTGTCGATATCGCGCGACTGACGCCCGGCAGGTCGCCGACTAGCCTCGTGCGGGCAGAATGCCCAGCCATATTCGCAAAACGGCAGGCGCTGCCAGTTTCCGGAGCTTCCGGGCAGTGGCGGCTGCCCATCGTGACCTTGTCCGCTTTCCGCCCAAAGGCGAAGTTGCGGATCCTGTTATTGACTACTAGCGGTCTCGCGCCGCACCTGATCGGCCCGTTTGTCTTCTCGCAGCCCGACGTAAACTGTTTGACGCAGTAGGTTATCCGCCGTCCAAGTCAAATACGTGATCTCCGCAACAAGCTTTGGCTCCGCCCAATGAACCCGCGACAGCACGAGCCGCGAGCCGTAGCGCGTGCTCCGGGGCGGCGGAGCGCTCAGAGGCGAAGTCTTGCGGGCGAGCGGATCCAAGCGACGCCGCAGGTCGACAAGCGCCCTGACAGACATCCCGGTGCCCACGCGACCGGCATAAATAAGGTTACCGTCATCGGTGGAGTAACCGAGCAGCAGCGCTCCGAGATGAGGCCGAGTGCCTTCCGGGTCTGACCAACCTACGACGACGAACTCTTGGCGGTTGAGCGCTTTCGCTTTTCGCCATAGCCCGCGGTTCCCCGGCGCGTAGGGCGCATCGATGGTCTTGGACACCACGCCCTCGAAGCCAAGCTGGCCGGCGTGTTTCAGAATAAGCTCGCCGTCACCTGCTTCATGGCCATTGAATTGAAGGCCAGGCTTGTCCTTGACCAACGGCTCGAGAAGGGCTTTGCGCTCGATGAGCTGAAGGGTCGAGACATCTCGATCGTCAACATGCAAGAGATCGAAAGCGTAATAGACGAGGTGCACGCCGCGTTCGCCATCCGTCGCCGCCTGCGTCTGGGCGAAGTTCGGCAAACCAGCCTCGTCGACACCGCAGAGTTCGCCGTCGATGTAGGCGCTTTTCACCCTCATATTGGCCAGCGCTGCGATGACGCTCGGATATTTGTTGGTCCAGTCGAGGCCAGCGCGGGTGAGCAGCTGAACTCGACCATTGTCGATGCGCGCGGCCATTCGGAATCCGTCCAGTTTGATTTCATGCACCCACTGAGACCCTGACGGTGGCTTCTCGACGGGCTGGGAAAGCTGAGGAGGAATAAACTGCGGGAGAGGAGCGTCGCGGCCGGATGGACCGGCCTTAGCGCCCTTAGGGGCGGGACGCTTGATATCGCGGGACATGCCTCGCCCTCCTTACCCTCCCCGTGGATGGTCGGCCCTTCTAAACCTCGGCTCTGCAGGTGGTAGCATGAAAGCGCGCCATCCAATCCGCAACGGCAGTTGCTGCCCCGATCGAGAAACCCTTGCCGCCTGCTGGTGTTTCTCTTCGCCGGGCTAAAGATCGCTTTTCGAGGCATCTGCGCGAGACCGGACCGGTCGTCTATAGGTTGGCGGGTCCTTCTCGCGCCCGCCAAGATCGACTCGGCGATCGAGAGCCGCTGACGGACGCGTCTCATCAACGATGATGACCAAACATGCTATGCGCGATCTCGCGCCCGATCCCCCAGTAAAAGCCATGGACGACCGAGCGCATGAGCCCGGCGCCCTGGTCAGGCGCGAAGACCGCGGCCCCGCCAGCGATAAGACCCACAATGACGAGGGTTCTCATGAGTTCGCTCCTTCCATTCGGGGGGCAAGGTGAAGAGCCCGGCGCGGGCGCATATAACTCGCAGCTCATTGACGGAATAGGCGCGCCTAGCCTTCACCCGCATGAGCGGCAGCCCGATCTCAAGGAACACCGCATTGACGAAGGCGTCTCGTTGCTGGCGCTCGGGCAGGAGGTGGCTCTTGTCGTCGACCTCGATCGCGGCGACCGGATCGAGGGTCAAGACGTCGCAGATCACGAAATCGACGCTCTTCGCCATGACGCCGTTCAACGCCTGGCGTCGGGAGGCGGGGTTGGCGCCAAGCGTCGGGCTCACAAGCTCGGCGAGGCGCACCTGAGCGAAGGCGCGGTAGTTCTGGCCGAGCGCGGCGTCGAGCGTCATCAGGAAAGACTTTTCGTTGGTGGTCAGGAATCGGCCACGCTGATAGCCGGAGCGGCCGCCGCGTGGACCACCAATCATGAAGACGATGAATGTGACGAGGGCCGCGAGATAGAAGAGCGCCGCCGGACGCTCAAGAAGCGCTTCGAGACCCGTTCCCCAACCCGCTTCGAACGCTTGACCCACAGAGGTCAGCGTCTCGGTCATCTGCGAAGACGCGTCGGACAGCGCGTCGAGGAAGATGTTCATAGACGCTGCGCCCCAGTCACAGCGTCGCTCCGACCAGGCGCGGCACCGCCGCTTCGCTAGCCTCCGCGGCGGCGGCCTCACGCGCCACGCTCACCATTTCGCCCGTCAGGGCCTCGATCGCTCGGATTGCCTCCTCTTCCGCCGCACCTCTAAGCCCGCTGACCGCCTCGATCGCCTGCCCTGCTCCTAGCGTGATCGCCGCCGCTTGGCGTGCGTCCGCAGCCGTCGCCCCCGCCGCGATCTCAATGCTTTCGATGAAAGCCCTTGTTTCCTCCGCGCGCCCGCCGTCTCCCGCATAGAGCGCCGGCGGCGTCGACGGGGCTTTCGGAGGGAGGCTGGTTGCGGCGAGCATCATCGCCTGGAGCGGCGCGTGTGGCGTGAGCGCGGCGATCTCCTCGGCCGACAGCGGAGCCGCTCCGGCGGCCTCAATGGCCGCCTCCACGCATTCCATGCCCGGGCGCCCGGACGCGGCCGCGTCGGAAAACGCCTTCAGCATCGCCGCAAGCGTTGCCGACTTCTCTGTCCTCGCCGTGCCGAGGCCACGTTCGAGCGCTTTCAAAGCGAAGGTCACCGGTTCCGTCGAGACTTTCAGCGCCTCTGCGTCGGGCGGCGCCAAGACCGCGGGACGGTTGAGCCGCATCGGTCCTCTCGCGTCGATGTCGGCGTGAAACAGCTTCGCATGGATCCGGCGGCCGGCGAACATGACGATCGCCTCGCCCTCGATCAGACTCTGCAGGTCGCGCCAGTCGATGCCGGCGACCTCTCGGACCTCGGCCGAGCGGCTCTCCGTATATTCGCCGACCCCGCCGCCGTCATAGCTCGTCGCCTGGGTGACATAGGTCTTGCCGGCGGTGTCCTCGATCCATTGCCGAGTGCGGTTGGCGTCCTGCAGACGCATCGCGACCGTCAGGTTGCCATTGCCGAGCAACGACTGCGTCTTTTCGCCGAGCCGCGCCCAGATGCCCGAGACTTCCTGGAAGCCGAGCCAGAACATCATGTTGAGGCCGCGCCCTTGCGCCAGCATACGGTCCATGCCGCTCGTTGCGTAATAGCCGACCTCGTCGAGGACGACATGAAAGGGCGCGACGCCCATGCCGGGCTTGTTGGCGACGATCACATCGGAATCGCCCTCGAGGCGGGCGCCCAGCATCTGCGCCATCATGCCGCGCAGCGACGCGACCACGATCTTGCCCAGCGCCGCCAGACGTTCGTCTGAGCTTTCGAGGGCGGGAAGGTTCACGACCAGGATGCGTCGGTTGAGAACCACGTCGCGCATATCAACGTCCGACTGCCGGACCTTGAAGATGTGGCCGAGCGAGACGCCGAGCAGCTGGAAAGTGTGCGTGAAGTAGAACTGGGCGAACCCGTGCTGCTTCGACGGCTCCTCGGTCTTCTGCCGGTTCCAGTCGAGGCTCATGTCGTAGGACGGCAGTTCGCCGAGATAGGCTTGCAACGGATAGATCAGATCCTCGGGCATCTCGGGCACGGGAATGTCCCTCGTCTCGCCGGTGATCGGGTTCCTGACTTCGAACATCCGCTTCGTCGCGACCTTCCAGATGCTGCGCAACTCGAAGGAAAGCCGGATGGTCTCGATATTGAGCGGCACCCCCTTGTGGTCGCGCATCCAGACAAGGACGGGGGTCAAGGTGCCGACCAGCGCCACCGCGCGCTCGCGAAAGACGCCGTTGGCGTCGCCCGGGGCCGGCTCGCCGAGCAGGCTCGACAGCATCTCGCCGATTGCGTCGGCGTTGCCGACCGCGAACGGGTTGAACCGGTTCGAATCCTTCACGCCCGAGGCGACCATGAAATTGAGGCAGAGGACGTCATCCTCGCGTCCGAATCGCCGGGCGAGCGCCAGAACCTCGCCGTAAAGCTTGTTGTCGGCCTTGCCGTCGACGATCACGAAGCCCGAGGCGTGGGTCAGCGCATTCACGAGGAACGACAGGAGCGCCGTCGTCTTGCCCGCGCCGGTCGTTCCCGGCACGGTCGCATGCTGACGGCCATCCTCGGAGGCGATCCAGAGTTCGCGGCCGTTGACGTCCTTGCCAAGATAGATCGAACCCTCCGCCATGCGCGGCCGACGCCCCTTCGGCGAGGGATGGTTCCAGTCGCGCATGCGCGCCGTTCGGGGTAGGCGAAGCGGCAGGGTGACGCGCCGACTCATCACGAGCCCGGCAAAGAGGAGCGAGGCAGGCGTAACGAAGTTCACGGACGCTGGCTCGACGAACATCAGCACAGCTCCGCCGGCGAGCAGCACGCTGGAGAACTCGCTCATCATCGCCGACCACATGCGGGTGGTGATCGGACGAATGTCGCGCAGGCGCTGCGCGCCCGACCGTTCGAACCGTTCCTGCGGCCCCTTGATTTCCCTCTGGGCCATCACCGCCTCCCAGTCGCCGCGGTCATTGCGCTCGCTCCGTTGCTCGATCTCGTCAGCCCGACGCCAACGTGCCGGGGCTGAGCGGCGGGAAGGTGTGCGTGAAGTAAAACTGGGCGAAGGCGTGCTGCCTCGCCGGCGCCCCGGTTTTCTGCCGGTCCCAGTCCGGCCTCATGTCGTAACCCGGCAGTTCGCTTAAGATAGGTCTT
>DATCEJ010000408.1:0-5480 GCA_036510135.1 Roseiarcus sp.
TGAGAAGCTCAATCAGCACGCGTTCGTCGCGCGAATGTTTGACCCTTGGGTGGCCCAGTCTTACATAGCTCGGCATGACCCGGCTCATTGACATCGCCGAACGGCGCGCGGGCGCCGACGTGCGCCATCCCGAGAAGGCGCACCGGCCGGACCAGCCCGTCGCGCGCAAGCCGCCCTGGATCCGTGTGCGCGCTCCCGGCTCGCCGGTGTTCGCCGAGACGATGAGCCTCGTGCACGAATTCAATCTCGCAACTGTCTGCGAAGAGGCACGCTGCCCCAACATCGGCGAATGCTGGGACAAGCGCCACGCGACCTTCATGATCATGGGCGACACCTGCACCCGCGCCTGCGCCTTCTGCAATGTTCGCACCGGCCTGCCGGGCGCCCTCGACGAGGACGAGCCCGCGCGCGTCGGTGACGCCGTCGCCAGGCTGGGCCTCGCGCATGTCGTCGTGACCTCGGTCGACCGCGACGATCTCGCTGATGGCGGCGCGCGGCATTTCGCGCGCACGATCGCCGCCATCCGCCGCGCCGCTCCCCAGACGACGGTCGAGGTGCTCACGCCGGATTTCCTGCGCAAGGAGGGCGCCCTTGAGGCGGTCGTCGCGGCGAAGCCGGACGTCTTCAACCACAATCTCGAGACCGTGCCGTCGAAATATCTGACGGTCAGACCGGGCGCGCGCTATTTCGCTTCGCTGAGACTGCTCGAGCGCGCCAAGGAGCTCGACCCTTCGTTGTTCACCAAATCGGGCATGATGGTGGGCTTGGGCGAGCAGCGCAACGAAGTGCTGCAGGTGATGGACGACATGCGCGCGGCCCGCGTTGATTTTCTTACCATCGGCCAATATCTGCAGCCGACGCCGAAGCACCACGCGGTCGAGCGGTTCGTCCCGCCGGAGGAGTTCGCCGACTTCGCGACGATCGGCGCGGCCAAGGGTTTCCTGCTCGTGTCGTCCTCGCCGCTGACTCGCTCCTCGCATCACGCCGGCGACGATTTCGTCCGGCTTCGCGCGGCGCGAGCGGCGCAGTTGAAGGCGGACACCGGCGTTGACCCATCGCGGATGAGGCTGTAGGCACGGGTCGCGCCTTCCGGGGCTTTAAGGCGAGCGCGTAGCTCAATAGGTAGAGCATCTGACTTTTAATCAGAGGGTCGTGGGTTCGATTCCCACCGCGCTCACCAGATAAGTCAAACGGTTAGCGGCTACTGTTTTTGGATTAGTTGAATGAAATTGTCTGCCCGGCAACAGTTCGGGCAACAGCGGCGACGTTTCGCTTCAGTGAGGCAATCAAGTGCCTTCAATACTCGTGAACGCTGAAGACCGGCTTGTCGTCGATCAATTCAATTGTATTCCTCGTGGCAGAACACCCCTATCTTTGCGCTCGTGACTCACCGGCCCGGTCGGGGGAAAGGCTTAGGGCGGATTCCTGTTGCAGCGGGACGCCGCCAAAGAAGCAAGCCGCTAAAACTATCGTAGGCCGAAGGGGCTGGCATGGTGACGGCGCACCCACGAGGCGCCGGCTCTCGCCCGATCCTTGCTTTCGTTGGCGTGGTTCCAACCGCGGTCGAAGGTTGATGTAGACGGAGCGTGTTTCTTTACGCCGTATCCGGTCTGCGCCGCGGCAGGAATGACCGCCAGGGCCGCGCCAAAACTTATTGCGACGACGAAGATTTTAGTCACATAAATCTCCCGTAGGTAAGCCAAAGCTGAGTCCCTGCTCCTCGCGCGGTGTGCGTCAGGAGTGCGCTAGAAACAGGACCTTATCCCGGGATAACTGCGTTGGGGTCCGGCAGTTCCGGTTGAGGTCCAACTATGTCGCGTGTCGTAAGCGTTTGGCCACGCATGCCATCAAGTCCGGTTCTTCGCGGCGAGGCGTTCCTCTCCCGGAGGTCATAGCTCCGCAGCTTTCCCAACTGGTTGAGAAGCAGTATGGGCGCCGCCGACGCGATCGTCGGGACGCCCGGATGCGAGGATTCTCGCGGCGCTGCAAGCCTCAAGCCGACGAGATGGCACCAATCGCCTCAGAATGCGTTGCTGCGGACGACACGCGTGCGTCCGGAGCGGTTCAAATGGTTAAGACGAGCAAAGCGACAAGCAAGACGAAGGGCCTGTGGGCGCGCGAGGCTCGCCTCTCAGAAAGCGACGTATGAGCCCCGCCAGCGCAGCGCCGGCGTCCGCCGAGGTTATTTCCCTTTCCGATGAACGCGCTTCGATCCGCAGGAGACTCTTGCAGCGGTCGGCTCGAGAAGTTGCGGAAAAGGCGTTCGCACGCGCCAGCAATTATGATGAGGATGGCGCTTATCCGGACGCGGATGTCGCTTCGCTACACGAAGCGGGCCTCCTCGCCGCCGTCTTGCCGGTGAAGTGCGGAGGGGCAGGGCTGACGGGTTTATCCCTTAGTGAGGTCCTCCGCTCGATTGGTTCGGGCAGCTTGCCGTTGGGCCGGTTGTTTGAGGGGCACGTCAACGCGCTCGAACTCGTGCTTCGCTATGGAAACCCTCAACGGATCGAGCTTGTTGCGGAAGAAGCGCGTGCGGGCAAGCTGTTCGGCGTCTGGAATACAGACGACGCGAATGGGCTGCGGCTGATCCACGCGCGTGGGCGTTCCTGGCTCGAAGGGCGAAAAATCCTTGCTTCGGGCGCAGGCCACATCGAACGGCCGCTTGTCACCGCGACTGACGAAAACGGGCGACGACTGATGGTTCTTCCCAAGCTGGGCGCTCCCGATCGCGCTGATCTTGCCGGTTGGACAGCGCACGGCATGCGCGCTTCCGCGACCGGAGCCGTCGATTTCACCGGCGTCGAAATCCAGCCGCTCGAGATCGTCGGACGCGAGGGAGACTATGAACGCCAACCTTGGTTTTCCGCAGGCGCATGGCGCTTCGCCGCTGTGCACCTCGGCGGCATGGAGAGGCTGTTCGATCTTCTTCGGCGGCATTTGCAGGAAACGAACCGCGGAAAAGACCCTCATCAGGCGGCGCGTTTAGGCCAAGCCGCGATCGCCGTTGAAACGGCGAGGCTTTGGGTTGCCCAGGCCGCGTCGACCGCGGAGGCGCCCTTGGGATCGAGAGCGCCGGAGCAGCTTGTCGCCTACGTCAATCTCGCGCGCCTCGCGGTGGAGGCGGCGGCTCTCGAGCTTATGCAGCTTGTCCAGCGCTCTGTCGGGCTCCAGGCTTTCATGCGCCCGAATCCGATCGAGCGCATATCGCGGGACCTCGCAACCTATCTTCGCCAGCCCGGTCCGGATCGCGCTTTGACAGATGCGGCGTTATGGATAATCGCGCAGCCCGTGGGCGTGCCGGATCTGTGGCGATGACGGCCGGTGAGGTCTTGGACGCCGCGCATTCGCTTCCCTTCCGTCAATTGCCTGAGATCCTCGCAGCTCGGCCGTTTATCGTGGTCGCGCCGCATCCGGACGATGAGAGCCTGGCGTGCGGGGGACTGATCGCCGAGGCTTGCCGAGAGGGACTGCGAGGAAAGGTCGTTATTGTCAGCGACGGCGCAGGCTCGCATCCGCATAGCAAGGCCTATCCGCCGGACCGGCTAAGGTCACTTCGTGAGGAAGAGGCAAAGCAAGCGGGCGCCGAGCTGGGGCTCGGACCGGAGGACATGCTTTTCCTCGGTCTCCCCGATCGTTTCGTTCCTCACGAAGGCGAAGAGGCCGAGCGCGCGATCGGCGCCATCGCTGATTGCGCGAGGGAACTCGGCGCCGGCTCCCTTTTTGTCAGCTGGCGACATGATCCCCATTGTGACCACGAGGCGTCCTACCAAATCGCGCGTGAGGTGCAGCGTCGCGTCGATGGAGTGAAACTGTTCGAGTATGTCGTCTGGGGACATACGCTGCCACCGTCGACCGGGGTTGATCCGATCCGTAGCGGCTTCAGAATCAGCCTCGATCGCGAGGCCCAGGAAAAAAAGCGCCGCGCCATTGCCGCGCACCGCTCGCAGACCACGGCTCTCATCGACGACGATCCCGGCGGATTTCTCTTCAGCCAGATCGACCTGGCCCGTTTTGATCTTCCGTATGAATTCTTCTTTGAAAGCGATGGATGAGCGAACCGCGCCAAACACTCAGGCCAGAGTATTTCGACGCGCTCTATACGGCTGATCCTGATCCTTGGAAGTTCGCGGCGAGTCCTTACGAGCGCGGCAAATACACGCTCACGCTGAACGCGATGCCGAAGCCGCGTTACCGGTCGGCGCTCGAAGTGGGCTGTTCGATCGGCGTCTTGACTCGATCGCTTGCCTCGCGCTGCGACGCCGTGGTTGCAATTGACGCGGCTCAGGCCCCGCTCGTCGAGGCAAGGCGCAGGTGCGCCGATCTGCCGGGCGTGCGCTTCGAGCACATTTTCGTGCCGGAGCAATGGCCCGAGGGCGAGTTCGAGCTCATCCTTCTCTCAGAGGTCATCTACTACCTAAGCCGCGAGGATGTCGTCCGCCTCGCCTCCAGAGTTACGAATTCTTTGGCTAAGGGAGGTTCCGTGATCCTGGTCCACTGGATCGGCCCAACGAACTATCCCCTCGGTGGGGACGAGGCTGCTTCTCTCTTCATCGGACGAATGGGACCGACTTGCGTCGTTGAGCGCGGGGATCGCTATCGTCAATTTCGTCTGGACGTGTTGTCTCGCGCCTGAGCCGCGTTCGCGCAGGTAGGCTAGCCAACGACGCGCGATGGATATCTGTTCGGGCAATTCGGCCGGTCTTAGCAATCGCCGGGCGAACAGCGGGCTTCGATTCTCGATGGCGCCCCACGCCGCGCCGAATGCCGGTTCCTGGATGATATCATCGACCTCTCGGGGTGAGATCCGAAGTTTGGCCGCCCAGTCCTGATCGAGAGCAAGGCGTCCATCGCCATGCAGTCGTCGCAAACGTCCTCGCCACGCGGCGCGCGCAAACGCCGCGCGAAAAGGCTCCAGGGCCTCGTCACAGAACGCGTCCGGCTGCCTGCTTCGGATCGCAAGGGTGTCCGCGACGCCGCCGGGCGCGCGGCCATCTGTTCGACCCGAAGTGATCACGTGTGCAGTCGGGCAATGGCGAATCCGCGCATCGTCGCGCGATAGCAAGCCGATCAGCGCTTTGTCCTCGCCCAGGGGGACGCGAGGCAAACGCCCAACGCGGCAATAGGCTGTGCGAGTGACGCCAAGGCTTGCGCCCGAGATCGTAGCGTGGTGGGGCCACGGATCGTGCTCAAGCGGATCGAACAGCCAGGACAATTCGGTGAGCAGTCTCTCGTACGTATCCTCGAGCGCACCGCGCCGATGAAGCGCCTCGGGTAGAGAGGCGCCTTCTTCATCGAGATCGATGCGCCCGAGAACCGCCTCGGCGCCAGCCTCGAATGCGGCAAGGTTCTCCGCGATCCAATTCGGCGCTACCTGGCTGTCGGCGTCGGTGGTCAGGATCACGCCGTCCATCCCGCCTCGTTCCACAAGCCAAGCTTCGGCAAGGTCCATCGCCGCGCGACGGGCGGACCCGGCGTGCGCG
>DATCEJ010000409.1:0-2273 GCA_036510135.1 Roseiarcus sp.
CGAATGGAACGAGCACGCCCCTAGCGTCGTTCTCTAAGCGCTGGACGAATCGATCTTGGAGGCGAAACCGATGAAAACTACGGCCAGGACTCTGTGTGTTCTCCTTCTGGGAACCGGATTCGCAGGATCGGCGCTCGCGGCAATGGACGCGGCTCAGAGCAATACAGACAGGCAAGCCCCCGCGCACCTCAGCCAGAAACTGCACGACGACCTGACCAAGGCTGGATTCACGGATATTACCATCATGCCGTCGTCGTTCATGGTCCGGGCCAAGGATTCTCAGGGCAATCCGGTGATGATGGTCATCAATCCGGATTCCCTGGCGGAAGTGACGGAGCAATCCGAGGGAACGCCACACAAGGACGCGCCTCTGGCAGGCGCCATCAAGGGCGCGCCAAACAGCGCGATCCCCGCGCCCGCTCCGAAGCAGTGAGCCAGGCGCCCCGCACGGCGGGCGAAGATCAAGAGCGTCCGTAGACCGCGTCAGCGCGGTGTTCGAAAGCGCCGGCGAATTTGCGGAATGCGGCGTCGAACATCGAACCCATCAGCATGCCGAGGGTCCGGCTTTTGAATTCGTAGTCGATAAAGAAGCCGACGCGAGAGCCTTCCCCTTCAGCCTCGTCCTTGAAGGTCCAGATGTTTTCGAGCCGGCTGAACGGCCCGTCGATATACTCCACCCGCAGTTTGAGGTTGGGCTTGTCGAGTGCGATCCGGCTCGTAAAGGTTTCGCGAATGAGCTTGTAGCCGACCGTCATGTCGGCGACGAGCGTTTCACGGCCGCCTGTCTCGGGCTTGCGGGTGCGTACTTTGAGCGCCTTGCATAGGGGAACGAATTCCGGATAGCGCTCGACCTCGGCGACGAGATCGAACATCTGAACGGCGTTGTGGCGAACGCGGCGCTCGTCGCGAAACACGGGCAAGGGCTAGCGGACCTCCTGCGCTCCGTGTCGGGCGGGTTGTCGTTACGGCTTGGGCGCTGGCGCGGAGGGAGCGGTCGGCGCTGGCGCGGAAGGAGCAGCTGGAGCCGGCGCAGGCGCGGAAGGCGCGCTAGACCGGCCCTCCATCTGCTTGAGCTGATCGAGAATATTGCCCGGCGAAATCGGAACGGGCGCCGTCTGCCCGGCTGGCGCCGGACCTTTTCCGAGGATCGAGTGGGGCTCGCGGCTCCAGCTCGACAGGATCGACATCAGGAGCGCGGTGGCGAAGAACAAGGCGCCAAGGATGGCGGTCGCCCGCGAGAGCGCGTTGGCCTGGCCCCGTCCGGTCATGAAACTGCCGGTCCCCCCGCCCGCCCCGAGCGCGCCGCCCTCGGAGCGCTGCAACAGGACGACCACGATCAGCGCGACGACGATCAGGATATGAATAACGATCAGAACGGATTGCATGAAGGTCTCAACCGGGCGAAGCGCCTGGCCGCGGGGCCGGCGTCTTCGAAAGATGGAGCGCTCCTAACATGGCGCAAGGGGGGCGTCCATCGGAACGGGTGTGGAGGCCGCTGTCAGCGATAAGCGGCGGCGATGGCAAGAAATTCCGTCGCTTTCAGGCTCGCGCCGCCGATCAGCGCGCCGTCGACATTGTCCAGGGTCAAAAGCTCGTTGCAATTGCTCGGCTTGACCGAGCCGCCATAGAGGAGGCGGATTTTGGCGCATTGGGCGCCGTACATCTCAGCAATGAGCGCCCGAATTCCATTATGCACGGCGGCGATGTCCTTGCGCGTCGGCGTGAGCCCGGTGCCGATCGCCCAGATCGGTTCGTAGGCGACCACGACGGTTTCGCTGGTCGCCTCGGGAGGCAGCGACCCCCGCAATTGCCGAACCACGACCGCGGCCTGCTCGCCTCCTTCGCGCTCAGCGTGGGTCTCGCCGACGCAAACGATTGGCGTAAGACCGGCCTTCAGCGCCGCTTCCGCCTTGGCGCGGACGGTCTCATCGGTCTCGTGGTGGTAGGTCCGACGCTCGGAGTGCCCCACAATCACGTAGGTCGCGCCCGCGTCCTTGAGCATCGCCGCCGAGATGTCGCCCGTGAAAGCGCCGCTGACCTCGGTGTAACAATCCTGACCGCCCAGGCGGAGATCGGCGCCCTTGATCCTGAAGGCGGCTTGCGCGATCAGCGTCGCCGGCGGGCAGATGAGCAGTTCGGCCGGGCCAGATTCCCCGGCGTCCACCGCCTGGCGGATCGCATCGATCTCGGCAAGGGATCCGGAAAGGCCGTTCATCTTCCAATTTCCGGCGACCAACGGCCGTACGCCAGGGGTCATTCAGGCCTCTCCGCGA
>DATCEJ010000410.1:0-5133 GCA_036510135.1 Roseiarcus sp.
GGCCTGTAACAGATAGCCGCCGGTCGGCGCCTCCCAGTCGATCATCTCGCCGGCAACGAAGACGCCCGGGCGTTTCCTCAGCATGAAGTTCTCGTCGATCTCGCTCCACGACACGCCGCCGGCGGTCGAGATCGCCCTGGCGATCGAAGCGGTTCCGGCGAGACGAAGGGCGCAGGTCTTGACATGGCTAGCGAGCGCCTCGCCTTCGGGAAGAGGTCCCGCTTCGCGCAGGATGTTCATCGCGGCCGGCGTAAGGCCGGCGCCTTTGCGCAGAAGCGTGGACATGGATTGGCCGGGCTTGCGCTTCAACCGCGCCGCAAGCGTGGCTTCACTGAGGTCGGGCTTGAAGTCGATCGTTATGGTCGCCGATCCATGGGTTGCGATCGCTTCCCGGAGTGAGGCGGAGAGCGCGTAGATCGCGCCGCCTTCGAGGCCAGTCCCCGTGACCATCGCCTCGCCGCGAACGCGCGCCTCTGCGTGAGAAAGCGCTACATTTTTGAGCGGCGCGCCGGCGAAGGTTTCCCGTATCTTCGGCGACCAGTCGACGAGGAAGCCGCAATTGGCGGGCTTCAGCGGCGCAACCGCGATTCCCTCGGCGCGAAAAGCCTCGACCCAACCGCCGTCCGCCCCGAGGCGCGGCCACGAGGCCCCGCCGAGCGCGAAAACGACCGATGCCGCTTGAACGCTCGTCTCGCCCGACGGCGTCATGAAACGAAGCGCTCCGTCCTCATCAAAGCCGATAAAGCGCGAGCGTGGAACAAAGTCCACGCCAAGCGCGCCGAGGCGTCGCAGCCAGGCGCGAAGGAGCGGCGTCGCCTTGAAGCTCTTCGGAAAGACTCGCCCGCTCGAGCCGATAAACGTCTCTTCGCCGAGCTCCGCGGCCCAGTTGCGAAGCCTGTCCTGCGGGAAGGCCTCAATCGCCGGAAGAAGCCTGTCGGCGGCTCGCCCGTAACGGCTAAGAAAAGTCCGAAGCGGCTCCGAATGAGTGAGGTTGAGGCCGCCTCGTCCCGCAAGCAGGAATTTGCGCGCCGGACTCGGACTTGCGTCATGGACCACGACGCTTCGCCCGGCGAGCGCCATCGTCTCTGCCGCCATCAGCCCCGCCGGCCCTGCGCCGATGACGATCGCACTGGTCTTGGCCTTCATCCCCGCGCCTTCCGAAGATCCGCGCGGGGTCTTAGCATAGCGTTCGTCCGAAAAGCCCGGAGCTCGCAATGGCCAACGCCGCCGATTTTCGCCGCATCGCGCTCTCATTCGAGAGCGCCAGCGAACATCCGCATTTCGACCGACGCGCCTTCAAGGCGCGCATCACCTTTGCGACGCTTGCGCCCGACGAGCTCAGCGCCAACGTCAAATTCGCGCCAGACGAACAGGCGCTGAAATGCGCCGTTGCGCCCGACGCATTCGCGGCGCTCGACAATGCGTGGGGCCGACAGGGCTGGACGCGCGCGACGCTTGCTGCGCTCAGCGAAGCGGAGCTGCGGGCCGCGCTGGAAATGGCGTGGCGCCACGCGGCGCCAAAGGCGAAAGCGGGCAGGCGGCCCGGCGAAGGCAACGCCGCTAAAGCGTGAGGCGCCGGATTCGTCCGGCGCGAACGCAGGCCTGACGCGACGTTGTGAGATGCGTCACAGACAGGGCGTCAGCAACGGCATATGGAACGCCATCGAGCGGCCCAGGGAGTGGCGGCCATGGCGAATATGTTTGGCCTTCCGAATATTCCAATCGGAGATGAAGCCAACGCCAACCATGTACGATCCCGATATTCTCGTAATATTATAGTCAGTTATCCTACGGAACAAGATTGGCGCAGGTTGTACGATAACCTCGTTGTTCACGAGATCGCTCTCTATACGAGCATGAGGCAGAGTCATCAGCGATCTGTCTCGACGCAATTGCAGATTATGAACGCTGCCTCGTCAGGCCGAGCGGTTCTATCCGAGCTGAGCGCCGCCCCGCATGAAGTCATGATCTTTCCTTTCGATTTCCAAGATTCATCCTCCTGGCGAAGGACAAACGCTGACTCGACAACGCTCGCGATTACCTCATCGCATGACGCTATGCATATCCGCAGACGAGGTATGGCCGTTTGCGGAAAGAACCGGGCGAATCAAGCTGTTTGTACGGTTGCGGAAGGTGGGGGCGCACGTCCGCACATCTTTTTCACGGCAAGTCGGATCGCCGCAAACGACACGCACAGTCCAGATGAAGTCCTGCTTCATGAGTTGGTGCACGCTGCGCGTTATATGCGTGGTCTCCTCATGAAGATTCCGATGAGCGGGGGGTATGAGAACCAAGAAGAGTTCTTGGCGCAACTCATTGAGAACATCTATCGATCTGAAAAAGGACGCTCGCCCATAAATTACGGCGGAGCTCCGATGTCCAATCCAGGCGAGTTTCTGGACTCGGCTATAAGTCCGTCTCCACGCCTAGCCATTGGCAGTCTACGCAGCAATCCAATGCTCTGGTCCGAAATCGTCAAGTGCAAGGCTCGATTCAATCCGGTCCGTCAGGTCGATCTCGAAAGCAGGGCGTATATCGCCAAGATCGAGCGCGAAACCTGAGCGCAGCCCAGCCGCAAGGCCGAGGATCATTCATTTCGCCATGCCCGCATTGGCGAGCTTCTCGCTCTCGAGCCAAAGCCGCTTCGCTGCCGCGTCGTCCCTCGCCGCCGCGGACGGCTCGGTCAGCTTGCGTTTGACGAAGTATCCGCCGGTCGTGCCGGCGACCTCGGGCGAGGATGCGAGATAAACGAGCGTGTCGGCGCCCTTTTCCGCAGTGATGAAAAACGGCCTGAGGAAAGGGATGAGAAGGCCAGCGAAGCCGCCGCTGGATTCGCCGAACCGGGTCGCGACGACGCCGGGATGGAGACAATTGGCCGTGACTTCCATGCCCGCCAAGCGCCGGGCGAGCTCGCGCGTGAAGAGGATATTGGCGAGTTTCGAACGGCCGTAGACCTTGAGCCCGCCATAGCCCTTGGCGCTTTGCAGGTCGTTGAAGTCCAGGCTTGCGCCTTGATGCGCCGTCGACGACGTCGAGACGATCCGCGCCGGCGCTGAAGCGACAAGCCTTTCTCGCAACGCCTCGGTCAGAACGAAATAGGCCATGTGGTTGAGGGCGAAGGTGAGCTCTGGACCCTCCGGCGTCAGGCATCTGTTGGAGAAAAGGGCGCCGGCGTTGTTGATCAGCACGTCGATGCGTGGCTCATTTGCGGCGATCGCCGCTCCGACCTTGCGTGTTTCCGCCATGCTCGAGAGATCCGCCAGATGCAGGCGATGGCCGAGCCCCGGCGCTTTCGCCTCGAGCTTCTGCATCGTGGCCTTCGCGCGCGTTTCGTTCCGCGCGACGATGACAATGCGCGCCCCCATTCCCGCGAGCGCAACGACGGCGGCTTCGCCGATGCCCGAGGTCGCCCCCGTGGCGACGATGGTCTTGCCCTGCATCGAATGGATCCCCCGGCTTCGGCCTCAAGCCTCCGACACTTAAGCGCGCTCACACGTCGCCAAAAGAGGACGCGCGACCAAATGCCGGCGACCAGGGCGCGGGCGCTCATGGGTTTCGCGGACGATCCGCCAGCGTTACGATGGCCGCGAGAGGACCAATCCTTGGCCGTAGACCAGCAGGGGCTGACGCTCGCGGGTGCGCCCGAGTCCGCCGACGCATTCGATCGTGCGATGGCCGACTATTACGGGCTGACCGGCGATCCGGTCGGCGTTCTCAGATCTGCGCTCGCGCGCGATCCCGGTTTCGCGCTGGGTGGCGTCGCCATCGCGGCGCTCTTTATGATCGGCGGCTTTCGCGGTGATCACCCGGAGGTCATGAGCGCGTTCCGCGCGGCCGAAGCGGCGATCGGGCGGGCCTCACAGCGCGAGCAGAACCATCTTGCCGCCGCCAAGGCCTGGGCGCGAGGCGAGTTCTCGCAGGCGATCCTTGGCTGGGAGGGGATCCTGGCCGATCACCCGACCGATGCGCTCGCTTTGCGGCTCGTGCAGGACGCCTATTTCTTCCTCGGCCGGTCAGCCGCCATCCGCGACTGCGCCGAGCGGGTGATGCCGGCCTGGGACCG
The DNA here is from genome assembly GCA_036510135.1 of Roseiarcus sp. Taxonomy (GTDB): domain Bacteria; phylum Pseudomonadota; class Alphaproteobacteria; order Rhizobiales; family Beijerinckiaceae; genus Roseiarcus. The sequence continues at coordinate 4,064 of DATCEJ010000410.1, forward strand.
TGACAATCCGCTCGCGGGCTTTATCCTCGGGCTTTACGCCTTCGGGCTCGAGGAGACCGGCGATCTCAAGCGGGCAGAGGACTTCGGCCGCGAGGCGCTCGCCCGCAACCCGCGCGACGCCTGGGCGACGCACGCTTTGGCCCATGTGATGGAGACCGCGAACCGGCACGAGGAGGGCGTCGCCTTTCTCAAATCCACGCGGGCAAATTGGGCGCCGGCCCATTTCATGGCCCATCACAACGGCTGGCACCTTGCGCTGTTTCTGATCGAGCAGGGGCGGTTCGACGAGGTCCTCGCCGACTACGACCGCTTCACCGCGCCCAAGCTGGCCGACGACGCGACGCTCGACCGCGTCGACGCCGCTTCGCTTCTTTGGCGCCTCGAACTTGCGGGGGTCGACGTCGGGGACCGCTGGGCGCCGGTCGCGAACACATGGATGGCGCATGTCGACGACCATCTGCTCGCCTTCAACGATCTCCATTGCGCCTTCGCCGCCGCGCGTTCGCTTAAGCCCGATCACGCCGCACGCCTGCGGACGTCGCTCGACGAGTATGAGCGGATAGGATCTGGCGACAATCGGCAGGTGACGTCCGAAATTGGCCGGCGCCTCATCGAGGGCGTGCTTGCTTTCGCGGCCGACGACTATGGGCGCGCCGTGGAAGCGATCTTAGCCGTCCGCAATGACGCGGCCAGAATCGGCGGCAGCCATGCCCAGCGCGACGTCATCAATTTAACGCTGATCGCCGCGGCGGAACGTTCGGGCCAGCGTGGCTTGGCGAAGGCGCTCCTTGGTGAACGCGGCCGACCGGCGCCGAAGGCGAGGCCTTAGCGTTAGCCGCTTGCGCCACGAGGAGCCATAAGGCCAGTCGTCCGTATAATCCATAGTTACGACGTAAGACGGGCAATCATTGAACTTGACCGCAACGCCCATTGCTGCAGTGAGCGGTGGTTTTTTCTTCCAGTTTTACAATAGGTTAGCAAATGACAAACAAAGCGTGGCCACATTGCCACACACGGCAAAAATGGAGAATAAAGTCGGTGAAAGATGCCGCGATCCGGGTGGCGCCGAA
>DATCEJ010000411.1:0-7768 GCA_036510135.1 Roseiarcus sp.
AGAGGATCGAGAATCCGCCCATCGAGGTAACGATATTGCCCTGCGCCGCCGCCTGCTTGATTTCGACAGGTGCTTCGCCGTTGCTCAAACAGTTGACCAACTCGTTCGGAATGACCGGAAAGGGGGTTCCACCGGGAAACCAGGTTTGATTGGGTCCCACGCAATCGTCGTAGGGCTGACTCGCATTGTTCGGAATGGTGATCTTCGACTCGTAGAGCGAATAGTTAGGCTGGAACGTCAGGTCATCAGTAATCGGAATCCCGAGTCGAAGCGTTCCACCGGTCGTCCAGTTCTCGTAAAGCGCGAATTGGTTGTTGTTGTTGACCTGATGGTAGATATCAAAACCAGCGGCCAAGCGCTGGCCGAGGAAGTAAGGCTCGGTGAACGAGGCCTTCCACCCTTGCGTGTATTGGCCATCGGAAACGCTTAAGCGAACGTACTGACCTCGGCCGAGAAAGTTCGTTTCGGTGTACGCAAGCTCAGCCAGAAAGCCTTGGGTCGTCGAATAGCCGCCGCTCAAGCCGATTGAGCCGGTCGGCTGGTCCTCCACATCCACGACCACGATGACCCGGTCCGGAGAAGACCCAGGGCGGTTCGATATGTGGACCTTTTTAAAGTAGCCGAGGCTGTTCAGACGCCGTTCGGCCCGCTCGATCAGGACGTGATTATAGGGGTCGCCTTCGCCTATATCAAATTCGCGGCGAATGACAAAGTCGCGGGTGCGGGTATTTCCGACAATGTCGATGCGCTCGATGTAGACTTTCGGACCATTGTCGACTGAGAACGAGAGCGCGATCTTATGATTGACGGCGTCACGTTCGCCATGGGGCCGAGCCTCCGAGAAAGCGTAACCTTGCCGCGCGACATCGCGCGTGATCGCTTCCACGGACTTGTCGACGCTGCCCGCGTCATAGACGTCCCCAGGCCTCAAAGCGACGAATCGATTAAGCGCCGGTCCATCCACTTTCGGAATGTTGGAAACCACCGCCACTGACGAGACGTGATATTGGGGACCCTCGTCTACCGTGATCGTAATGACATAGCCGGGTGGATTGGTGTGGTAATTGACGTCGGTGTTCGTGATTTGGAAATCGGCGTAGCCGTTCTTCATGTAATAGCGGCGGATCGCCTCCTCGTCGGAGGCTAACCGGTCGGGATCATAGACGTCGGTGCTCTTGAACCACGATAGCCAATTCATCGTGCTGGTTTGCATCAGGCTGTGCAGCCGATAGTTCGAGACCGCATGATTGCCGACGAAGTTGATCTGGCGGATGCCGGTCTTTTCGCCATCATTGATGGTGAAGACGAGATCCACCCGTCCGTTCGGCAATTGGACCAGCCGCTTGGTCACGCCGGCTTCGTTGCGGCCGTATTTCTTGTAGGCATCTTTGATTCTGCCGATGTCCGCATCTGCGGTCGCCTCGTTGTAGGCGGTATGCGGCTTCGATTGCACCTCGACTTCGAGCTGCTTCGTCTCAATCTGTTTGTTGCCTTCGAACGCAACTCTATTGATGATTTGCGCGCCGCCGGCGAGGCTGACGACAATCTTGCCGTTCTCCACCCTCGCGCTGACGTTCGAATAAACGCCGGTGGCCTTCAAATCCTCGACGCCCCGCTCAACTGAGGCTGGATCGGTTCCAGTGAAATAAGGCTTCAGCGTCGAAGGATCGACGTTCGCGCCTTGAACGACAATCTGCTGCGCGCTCGCGGGCGCCGCCCAACACAACCCGCACAGACTAAGGGCTACCGCCAGAAAGACGCCACCACACCCGCGAATCCAATCCATACGGCCCAAAGCCCCTGTTCGCGCCAACGCGGCCCGCCACTGCGGCGCCGCGTCAGTGTCATCCCTGCTCGCGCCTCCCGCACGCCTCACGGCGCAGTCGCGGGGGGCGCCGCACACGCCGCGGCGCTCTATCCCGCTCGCCGAGAGACGGTCGGGAAGATTAACGGCGTTTTACAATCTTTGCTCGCCCCTGCAAACCGTTATTGGCGGAGCCTACACCATTTCCGGCCACCGTTGCGTCGGGGACACGCAAACATGGTCGACCGTTCGTTAATTCCCGCTGCTGACCAAGCGGAAAAGGTCGTGTGAAGTGGTGAAAACCACTAATAGCGCGACCAGCGCGATGCCGATTCTAAGGCCAATTTCCTGCGCCCGTTCGCTTAACGGGCGTCCGCGCAGGGCCTCGAAGGCATAAAAAGCGAGATGGCCGCCATCCAGCATCGGGATCGGAAGCAGATTCATCAGACCAACCGACACTGAAAACCACGCGGCGAGGCTGAACAATTCCCACAGGCTGATTTTTGCCATTTCGCCCGCCATTTGAGCGGCGCCGATCAATCCGGACATCTGGTCGGTTGATTCTCGGCCAGCAAAAATCCCGACGATATAGGTCCCGGTCGCTTTGACGATGAACCACTCCTGCGCCGCGCCCCAGGCCGCGCAGGTCACAAGACCGCACCGTTCGACTTTCGCGTCATTCTTGTCGGCCGACGAGGCAAGCCCAAGATGACCCATGCGGCGCTTGCCGAAAACGCCCTGGTCGACGACGGTTACCCGGGGCGTCGCCGTGAGGTCGACGGCGGCGCCGTGGCGCTCAACCACGAAGTTCATAGGCAGACCGGTGCTCATGAGCGTCGATTCCTGAAGCGCCTCAAAGCTATCGATCGGATTTCCGTTGATCGATTTGACCAAATCGCCTGCTTGAAACCCGGCCGCCGCAGCGGGGGCGCCAGCCTCAACCCGGCCTATACGCGGCACATGCTCAACGCGGCCGAAGCCCATGAACATGCCGGTGAAAATGACGAAGGCGAGAATGAAATTAGCGACCGGCCCTGCGAGCACGATCGCGGCGCGGTTGCGCAATGGCTGACCAGCCAGCGTCAATGAGCGGTCGGCCGCTGGATTGACGTTAGCGCCCTCACCGACGCTCGCGGCGTTGGCGTCGCCGTGAAACTTGACATATCCGCCAAGCGGCAGCGCGCCAATCCGCCACCGCGTGCCGCGCGAGTCCACCCGCGCGAACAGCTCAGGGCCGAAGCCAAGCGAAAACGCGTCGATTTTGACCCCGCACCATCGGCCAACGAAATAGTGGCCGAGTTCATGTACGGCGACGATCAGGCTCAGGATGACAATGAAAGGGACGACATACCATCCGAACCAGGCCAGGAGGTCGGCGACCGCGTGTACTCCCGCCATCTGCGGCGCCTCCAGGACTGACTGTCGCGACGGCCAACGGCCGGCGGACGATGGTTACTGAACCGTTAGTGTGCCGCAAGTCCCTGCTTACGCCAAGAGACTCGCGGTCCTATCTGTCGCGATATGGTGAATTGCGAGGGCTTCCGCAATGTCAGCCGGCGCGCTCAACTCGCCGGTCGCGGTCATCGCGGCGAGCGTTTTTGCGACGAGCCGCGCGATGTCGGAGAAGCCGATTCGTTGATCGAGGAACGCCGCGACGGCGATTTCATTGGCCGCATTGAGGGCCGTGGGCGCGCCTCCCCCGGAACGCAGCGCCTCGATCGCCAGGCCAAGCGCTGGAAAACGCTGGAGGTCGGCGCGCTCGAAGGTCAATCGGCCGAGCGCGGCAAGGTCCGGCGCTCGCACCCCCGAGGCGATCCGATCCGGATAGGCCAGGCAATGCGCAATCGGGGTGCGCATGTCCGGCGACGCCATGCCGGCGATCAGGGATCCGTCGGCGAAGGCGATGAGCCCGTGCACGATCGATTGCGGGTGCACCACGACATCGAGCCGCTCGGCTGGCAGGCCAAATAGATGATGCGCCTCAATCAGTTCGAGGCCTTTATTCATCAGACCGGCCGAATCGATCGTCACCTTCGGCCCCATCACCCAGTTGGGATGGGCGAGCGCCTGCTCACGCGTGGCGGCAGAAATGCGCTCAGCGCTCCATTCGCGGAACGGTCCGCCGGAAGCCGTGATGGTCATCATCTCGATGGTGTCCGGATCGCGCGCCCCGATCGCCTGGAACAGGGCATTGTGCTCGGAATCCATCGGCAGCACCATGGAGCCTTCGCGCCGCGCTCTTTCCATCACCACCTCGCCGGCGCACACCAACGTCTCCTTGTTGGCGAGAGCGACCGTGCGTCCGGCGGCAATCGCAGCAAAGGTCGGACGCAGCCCTGCGGCGCCGACGATCGCCGAAACCACCAGATCGGCCTCGCGTAGAGCGGCTTCCTCGACCGCTTCGGGGCCCGCGGCGATTTCGACCGCGTGGCCGGCCAGGCCCCCCTTCAAGTCCGGATAGCCGGCCGGATCGGCAAGCGCGACAAATTCGGCGCCGAGTTCGATCGCGCATTTCGCCAGCGCCGCGCCGTCGCGGCCCCCCGCCAGCGAAACAACGGAGAACCGGCCCGGCGCAGCGGCGATCACCTGCGCGCAGGAGCGGCCGATCGAGCCCGTCGCACCCAGAATGGACAGGCGTTTGGGCGGAGCAACGGCCCCCCGCGAACGCAATGACGAAGGCCGAACCGCGGTCGTAACGCTCACCATTGAAACAACCCGCCGGCGATGAAGGAGCTCCGCGAGTTGAAACCCGCGACGACTGCGGCGAAAACGGACGCCGCGACAAACGCGTCAAGCCGATCCATCAACCCTCCATGGCCGGGGATCAGGCCACTCGCATCTTTGACGCCGAAACGTCGCTTGAGCGCGGATTCGAACAGATCGCCAAGCGCCGACACGATCGCTGTTGCAAGTCCCAGCCAGAACAACGGCATAACGCGATTCGTCCACGCGCTCAGCATGAGGCCAAGAATCGCGCCAGCGAACGCGCCAACGATCGCCCCGGACCAGGTCTTGCCAGGCGAGACGCTCGGCCAAAGCTTGGGCCCCCCAATCATCCGTCCGGCAAAATAGGCCGCGACATCCGCTCTCCAAACGACTGCGAAGATCCATAGAATTGCGGCTATCCCGTAGCTCGGACTGAGTCTTAAGAGGGTGACGCCGGAGACGAGCGCGCCTGCATAGAGCGCGCCCACCCCTGCCCACGTCGCCGCCCCCCGTCCGGCTAGCCAGCCGACGGCGGCCGCGCCAAGAACGAGCCCCGCGACGATGCCCGGAATCGAATTGTGCAGGGCGAACAGCGCCGCCAGCGCAACGAAAAGGCCGCCCAGCGCCACCCGCTCGGCGAGCCGCGCGCCGCCGATCAGGCGTTGCCACTCCCACAGGACGACCACGGCTGCAAGCCACCAGAAAACGGCAAAGATGAAGCCGCCGATCCATGCGGTCGCGAGCGCCAGGCCTCCCATCACCGCCGCGGCGGCGACGCGCGGCTTCAAATCCGAGCCGAAACGCCCACGCGGCGCCGGTCGAACCGCCGGATCCCCCCCGCTTCCCGTCACGCGCCCGTCGTCACGACGCCGACTGAACCGCGGCGGGTTCGATAACCGCGCCAAAACGACGTTCCCGCGCCGCGTATTGGTCGAGCGCGGAAAGGAAGGCCGCGTCGTCGAAATCAGGCCACAGGACGGGCAGGAACACGAGTTCAGCATAGGCCGCCTGCCAGAGCAGGAAGTTCGAGAGCCGCATCTCGCCTGAGGTGCGGATGATGAGATCGGGATCGGGTAGGCCACTCGTGTCGAGGCGCTCGGCCAAGTCGTCCGGACCAATCGACCGGGCGTCGAGCCGCCCATCGCGGATGTCGAGCGCCATACGGCGCGCCGCGTCGAAGATTTCCTGCCGTCCGCCGTAGTTGAAAGCCACCGTCAATGTGAGCCCGCGATTGTTGGCGGTGAGCGTTTCGGCCTCGACGATGAGGGCGATAATGTCGGGCTTGAGATTGTCACGTTGGCCGATGATCCTGACTCTAACCCCGTTGGCGTTGAGCTCCGCCAGATCCTCGCGAATGAACCGCTTGAGGAGGCCCATCAGCATCGCCACCTCCTCGGGAGGGCGGCTCCAGTTCTCCGATGAGAAGCTATAGACTGTCAGGAACTGCACGCCGCGCTCGATTGCCGAGCGAACGACCCGGCGCACGGCCTCTACGCCGCGCCGATGACCCTCGAAGCGAGGCAGACCGCGCGACTTAGCCCAGCGGCCGTTCCCGTCCATGATGATGGCGACGTGGGCTGGCGTCCGAGCCGAACAGGAAGGTGAGCGATGATGATGCATGGGGGCCTCGGACAAAGACGGCGATCGCCTAGACCTGCATGATCTCCTTTTCCTTCGAGGCCAGAGAAGTGTCGATCTCCTCAATGGTCTGATCGGTCGCCTTCTGCACTTCGGCCTCGTGGCGCTTTTCGTCGTCCTCGCTAATGGCGTGCTCCTTCAACAGCTTCTTGAGGATATCAATTCCGTCCCGGCGCACATGCCGGACCGCGACGCGCGCGTCCTCGCTGTACTTGTGGGCGATCTTGGCCATCTCTTTGCGCCGCTGCTCGTTCAGTTCAGGAATGCGGATGCGCAGAACGGAGCCCTCGATTGTCGGACTGAGACCGAGGTTGGCGTCCCGGATCGCCTTGTCGACCGCCTGCACCATGCTCTTGTCCCAGACCGAGACCGAGAGCGCGCGCGACTCAGGAACAGTGATCGAGGCGACCTGATTGATAGGCTGCCTTTGGCCGTAGGCCTCCACTTGCACCGGCTCAAGCAAGCTCGCGCTGGCTCGGCCAGTGCGCAGGCCGCCCAGTTCATGCTTGAGCGATGCGTGTGCCGCCTGCATGCGGCGTTTGACTTCAGCAAGGTCGAATTGAGGCAGTTGCGCCATGTGCGTCACACAAGATCGAAGGCCGCCGCGCGGGGCGAACAAGACGGCCTAAAGCAAGTTTGCGGTGGTGTTCGCCCGCCGCCCCTTACCATAACTTTATCTTACTAACAGCGTCCAAAGAAGGGCGGCGATATCACCGGCGCGCCGGCATGACCAATAGGAAATTCTACCCGGTCGTCAGCCTGCCTAGGGCCCGGCGCCCGACGCCTCCGTCGCCAAGGTCGGCTTTGCGAGCTTCGCCGCTTCCGCCATGGCGGCCAGCGCCGCCTGGCCTTGCGGCTGGATGAGACCCGCCGACATGATCAGTTTCGCGGCCTCGTCGGCGGAAATCGGCAATTCGATGACCTTGTCGGCCGGGATATAGAAGAAGTATCCGGTGGTGGGGTTGGGCGTGCAGGGCATGAAGGCGGAGATCATCGGCGTCTTTTCCGGCAAGGCGCTGGCGATAATGTCGGGCGGGGCCGAAGAGATAAAGACGATCGACCACCCCCCCGCCACCGGAAACTCGACCAGGCCGACCTTGCGGAATTGGCTTCCGGACTGGCTGAAAATGGTTTCGAACACCTGCTTCAGGCCCTTGTGGACGCCGCGAACGAGCGGCGTGCGATCGAGCATCGCCTCGCCAAACCGCACCAGCGACCGGCCGATGAAATTGGCGGTGAGGAACCCGAGAAAAGTGAGCCCAACCATCGCAATGAGGACGCCAAAGCCCGGAACATGGAACGGCAGGTAGCCATCCGGCGACAGGTTGTCGGGCAGCCATGGCCTCACCCAGTTGTCGATCGTGTCGATGACCCACCAGGCGATATAGGCGGTCACCGCAATAGGGCCGAACACGATGAGGCCGGTGAAGAACCAGGAGCGGAGCCGCTGGCTGAAGGATCGGTGGAAGGTCGGCGGGAAAGGATCAGGCACGGGGGATCTCAGCGCATTGCGCATCGACAGAATGGCCATTCGCCTGCGCAGTTGCAAGGCGAATGCCAAACCGAAGCGCGCCCGTCTTCAGGCGGCTCGCATACGAGCCAATAAACGCCAATAAACGC
>DATCEJ010000412.1:0-11479 GCA_036510135.1 Roseiarcus sp.
ATCCCTTCAGAGATTGGGTATCAGAACGTTCGCGAACGGGGACGCAGAGTTACGAGACCAGGACAAAGGGCCCTCAAGGAGCGCGGTCGATTACCGGAATCGACTCCGCCTATCATCCTCGTATTCTCGCTTGGAACAGCACGACAGCAAGAACGATGAGCCCAAGGACGCCCTGGTAGATCGACGGGGGAACGCCCGCGATCGTCAACGCGCTTGTAATGCTGGCGAGGCAGACCACCCCGACAAGCACGCCGGGAATGGTTCCCTCGCCCCCGTACATATAGACGCCGCCGAGAATCGTCGCAGCGAAACTCAGGAGCAGATAGTCGGCGCCCTCCCCGGGCGTCGCGCTGATATTTTGGTAGAGATAGATGATCGCCCCGACCGCGCATAAGAGGCCGGACAAGCCGTAGCAGAGCAGCTTTGTCCTCATGACCGGCACACCGGCTATCCGAGCGGCCGCTTCGTTGTCGCCGATTGCGTAGATGTAACGTCCCCATTTGCTCCGATGGAGCAGGAGGCTCGTGGCGACAAATCCGACAATGAGGACGATGATCGGAAATATGTTTTCGCCGAGCGGCAGGAACTCGAACAGCGGCGAGATGGCGTCATTGTACTCGGGCACGGTGATCGGCTGACCCGCGGCGAGGATCCATGACATCGAGTCCGCGACCGACAGCATGCCGAGCGTGACGATGAACGGAGGAATTTTCGTTCGCGACACGAAGATGCCGCTGATGAGGCCCGCGACCGTCACAGCGGCAAGGGCCGCAACCGTACCCCCAACAATGCCGAAGTCGGAGCGAAAAAAAACGATCGCCGAAATCGACATGGCCACGAGTGAACCGACCGCAAGGTCGAAGCCGCCGCCAATGACCACCAAGGCTTGGCCAAAGGAGACAAGCCCAAACGCGGCGGCGCTGGCGGTAACAACCATCAGATTCGCTGGCCTCATGAACACGCCGCGCGAAATGACGGTGGCGATGATGAGGACCGCAACCAACAGGAACAGCTGATTGTAGCGCCGCAGGCTCGCTTTGGCCTTAGTCGTTGCGAGTTGCATAATAAACCGCTCCAACCAAAATGGCGCCCTGGATGATTCCCTGGATGTAAGGGGACACGGCAAAGGCGGTGATCACGCCATAGAGGACGATCAGGATCACCGCCCCGACAATGGCTTTGAAAATGTTTCCGCGTCCGCCGGTGAGCGCGATGCCGCCGAGGACCGCGGCTGTGATCGCCTTGAACTCATAACCTTTTCCGACGGTCGGCATGCCCGAGCGCACGTAAGAGGCCATCAGCAATCCGGCGACGCCGTAGAGAACGCCAGCCACCCCATAGACGCCGATCCGAATCTTGGCGACTGGAATTGCTGAAAAATAAGCGGCGCCCTCATCGCCGCCGATCGCGTAGACGTATCGGCCGATGGCGAAGTTTGATCGAACGAAATAGGCGATGGCGCCGATGATGAGCAGGCCGACGAAGAACAGCGGCACAATCTCGAACGCGCTGCCCAAGGCAATTTGCTGAAACGATTCATCGAGGATCGGAATGAGGCGCCCGTTGCTGATCCCCCCGGCCAGGCCGCTCACGACCCACATCATCGCGATGGTGGCGACGATGGGCGGAACACGGCCCTTTTCGACCAGCAAGCCATTCCCGAGGCCAACGAGACCGCAGACGACAAGAGGGACGAGGATTGAGACGGTGAGCCCGAAATCCGGAATCAGGAACGCGGACAGCGTGCCCGCCAGGCCCATCACCGCGCCGACCGAAACGTCGACGCCCCGCACGATCAGGACCATCGCCTCGCCGAGCGTCGCGATGCCCAAGACCGCCGACAGTTCGAGGGTCGTGAACAGGTTGGAGAGATTGTAGAAGGTGCTCGCTTTGAATATCGCAGCGACGAGCAAGAGGGCGCCGAGGATGACGACGACATCGAGCTCCTTGAGAATCGATCTGAAGCTTTGGGGCAAGATTGGTTTCCTCGTCCGGTTCGACTGGGCTTCGCGGCCTAGTTCATCTGAGCCGGCGAGCCAGTCCCCTCGAAGCTCGGACTCGGAGTTTCGACTTCGTATTGATAATAGCGAACGATCTCATGAGGCGTGATCGACGCTCCGGTCAGCGTGGTCACGATCTTTCGGTTGACGATCACCAGAAGCGTGCTGACGAGGCCAATGAGCTCCGCGAATTCGGTGCTGATAACGATCACACCCCGTCCGGCGCCCGCCATCGCGCGAATGGCTTCGTTAATGTCGTCCTTGGCGCCGATGTCGATTCCCTTGTAGGGCTCATCCAACAAGAGCAGCCGATAGCTGTCCTCGAGCCACCTCGACACGACCACTTTCTGCTGATTGCCGCCGCTGAGTTCGCTGACGAGCGAATCGATGGAAGCCATCTTGGTCTTGATCTGAGCCGCCTTCTTGATGGCTTCGGCCCTGAGCTCGGTCGCCGGAAGAAAGAATCGCTTCTCGAAGCTGAGCTTGGGAAGAGAGATGTTCTCCTCGATGTTGCGATCGAGAAGGACGCCTTCGGCAAAACGATCTTCCGGCACGAAGGCGACGCCGCGGTTCAGCATCTTTCTCGGGCTTCGCGAGCCGATCGACTCGCCGTCGATCGAGACCGTTCCCCGCGTCGGCGCCATCAGTCCGAAGATGGTTCTCAAGAGCTCCGATTTTCCGGCGCCCTCAGGCCCGGTAATGCCCAGAATCTCGCCTTCCCGAACTTTAAGCGAGAACTCGGCCGCGTCATGAGTCCACGAGAGGCCTTTGACGTCGAGCAGCGTGCGTCGTTGCGTGAAGTCGCTCGGCGCTTCCGCTCGCGATGGGCTGCGCATCTCGTGGCCGACCACTACGATGGCCAGATCCTCGGCCGTTGTCGAGCCGGCGTCGAGCGTTTCGACGAGCGCGCCGTTCCTCAAGACCGTAATTTCGTCGCTGAGCTCAACCACGTCGTCCAGGAGGTGCGATATGTAAATGATCGTGACGCCCTGGCCTCGCAGTTGGCGTAAGACCGCATGCAGGAGCACCGTCTCTTTCTTGTCGAGCGACACGCCGCCCTCATCGACGATCAGAAGATCGCATTGCCGCACGAGCGCTTTGGATATGGCGACAATCTGCTTGTGAGCAGGAGAGAGCTCGCTCACCAGCAAGCTTGGATCGACATCGACGCCCAACTCGTTCAGAACCTCGCGAGCCCTGCGTCGCATCTCGCTCTTGTTCAGGGTTCGAAACGAGCCGTGGATTTCGTTGCCGAGAAAGATGTTCTCCTCGACTGTCATGGTGGGCACCAGGTCGCCCCATTGATGAACGATGGCGATGCCTGCACGGCGCGCGGATGTCGGCGTGAGATAGGGGGCCTCGGCCCCGTTCAGTTTCATCGTGCCCGACGTTGGCCTTATGTCGCCGGCGATGATCTTCGAGAGCGTCGATTTTCCAGCGCCGTTCTCACCCACAAGTCCTCGTATTTTGCCTGACGGAATCGCGACGCTGACCGCCTCGAGCGCGCGCGTATTTCCGTAGTGCTTCGAGACATTCTCGAGTTCGAGGCGGTAGGCCACAGGCAATCGGTCTCCTGGTGTCTGTTGGGTGGAAAGCGCGGACTTCGCGTCGCGACCGCCGCGGCCACGTCCGCTCCTCGGAGCGCGACGCGTCTCCCGCGGGGTTTGACGGCCGACGTCTGGCGACCAACGATCGTCGCCAGACGCCGTTTGGGTCAGCTACTTCGTGTTCTGGAGGTCGACGATATCCTTCGGAACCTCCCCGGTCTTCAGGTATGCCTGGACATCGTCGTAACCCTTGACCTTCGAGGCGTCGAAATAGAGCTGCTCATAGTCCCCGGTTTCCGGCGGAATGAGCGGCAGCTTCGCGTCCAGCGTGAATTTGATCTGCTTGGCGAGGATCGCCTTCACCTCGGCATCCGAAACGCTGAGCATGGTCGGCGCGTTGGGATTGGGCCAGACACGCAGCTTGAGATACTGGATGCCTTTCTCATCGAGCGTTCCATTGAGGTATTGGATGGCCTCGGGGATCGCGAAGGCGCCGTAGTAGGGCGGGCACTCCGTCGACATCATGGCCTTACCGTCGGCTATAGCCTGGATGAAAGCGACGTCGCCGTCCTTCGACGCGATGCGGCCGTCGAGCAGTTCATTCCGCCCCGCGGCCTTGATCGCCTGCATCGCGCCGAGACCCTCGGCGTCCGAGTAGGTGAAGATGACATCCATCTGGTCGTCGGTGAAGCGCTGCAAGAATCCCTGCATGACGCGCCGGCCGCCGTCGTTCGACCACTTGCCCTCTTCGGTCGAGAGGATCTTAACGTCAGGATAGTGCTTGATAGCCTCGCGGATGCCCACATACATGTCGTTGTTCGGAGAGGAGCCAAGCTCGCCCTGGATTTCCACGATGTTGCCCTTGTAGTCGCCGTGCTTGCGCTTCAGATGATCGAGCGCGTAAGCCGCCATCGTCAAGCCGCTCACGCCGTAGTTCTGCGTGATGTTCAGCACGTAGGTGCCGGTCGGCGGTTTCCGAATGAGCGCGCGATCGATGACCACGAGGGGAACGTTGGCCTTGGTCGCCATATCGATCACGGGATCCAGGGGCTGCGCCTGATTGGGAGAAAGAATGAGGATGCTCGGCTTCTGCGCCAGCAGGGTCTGACAATCCTGGAGCTGCTTGGCGGAATCGCCGGCGCTGTTCGTCCATACATAGTCGACGCCTGGGCCAACTGATTTGAACTTCTTCCCCCACTGCTCCATCGAGTTGACGAAGGCGGCGCGCCAGGAATTGTTCATGTCGCCGTTCGAGAAGGCGATGAGATAGTGCTGCTTGGGAACCAAATCCGCGTCGGCGGCGAAAGCAGTGGACGTCCGGATCGCGGGCAAGGCGCCAGCGACCCCAAGCGCCGCAGCGCCGTGAAGAAAGCGGCGGCGGTTCGGGTGAGCAGTCCAATTCGAGTTGGTCATCATCTTCCTCCCATTGCGCAACGCCGTGATTGACGTTGACGGCTTTCAACTTGATTCTATGCGGCTGTTGTGGCCGCTCCAAGATGACGTTGTTTAGTAAAGCAACGACCATTCCTGTATGGTCATGAACTGTTGGTGTGGCAGTCCAGAAGTGCAAGTGAGATTTTTGTTATCTTCCTCCTTTGCAGCCCGAGAAGCGCGCGACCGACGGACGTATGACGGGCTTACGTCATGATGAATCCGCCAGTCACGTTGATGGCCTGACCGGTCATTGCGCTCGCCTCCGAGCTGCAAAGAAAGAGCATCACCGCCGCGACCTCCCGCGGCCCCACGAACCGGTTCATCGGCGTCGCCTCCCACTCGCGACGCACCTCGGCGATCGACTTCCCCTCAACCTCAGCGTGGCGCCCCATGACATCTTCGATCCGGTCGCCCTCGATCGGCCCGGGACAGACCGCGTTGACGCGAATGTTCTGGGACGCGACTTCGAGAGCGAGCGTCTGTGTGAAGCCAAGGATTGCCCATTTCGAGCAGACATAGTCGGCGCGATAGGGCAGACCTCGACGGGCCACGTTCGATGCGGTGGTCACGATCGCGCCCGACTTGCGATCGAGCATGAACGGCAGGACCGTTCGCGTGACCAGCATCGTTCCGGTGAGATTGATCTCGATCGTCTCGCGCCAGTGCGCGAGCGGCATATCCTTGATCAGGCTGTAGTGGCCGTTGAACCCGGCATTGTTCACGAGCACATCGATGCGCCCGCCGAAGAACTCGGCCGCTCCATCGACCGCTGTCTTCACTCCATCCTCGTCGCGCACGTCGGCGCGGAAGGATTCGCATCGGCGCCTAAGCGCAGCGATCTCTCGCACCGTTGCGCTGGCGTCCTGAAAATCGAGAATGGCGATGTCCGCGCCTTCGGCGGCGAAGGCCTGAGCAATATGCCGGCCGAGGCCAGCGGCTGCGCCGGTGACCAGCACGTTCTTTTGCGCAAAGCGCATCGAAGGAGAGGCTTCCGTCATCGCCTGTAGGCCTTGAGCGTGTCGTCCCTCACCGTGACCCCAAGCCCCGGACGATCGGGAACCATGAGGCGCCCGTCCTTCAGCGTGAAGGGTTCGGCGAGGAGTTCATCTCGGAGCGGATTGTGCTTGCGGTCGAATTCAATCACCGGCTCGTTAAGCAACGGGAGCGGATTGGCGGTATGCGGGAACGGCGGAATGGACGCGATCGCATGGAGCGCCGCCGCGACCGCGATGCCGGACCCCCAGACATGAGGAATCGTCGCCACGCCATAGCTCTTCGCCAGCGCAAGGATGTCGAGCCAGCCCGAAAATCCGCCCGCGCAAGCCAGATCGGGCTGGGCGATGTCGACGCAGCCTCCGCCGATCAGATCGCGGAATCCGTAACGTGTGAACTCGCACTCACCGCCCGCCACGGCGATCGGATTTTCACGCCGTACTTTGCGGTAGCCTTCGTGATCCTCGGGCGTAACCGGCTCCTCGAAGAATTCTATTTGATGGGGCTCCATGAGCCGGCCCATGCGAACGGCTGAAGCGGCGTTGTAGGCATGGTTGGCGTCGACAAGCAGGCCGATCCGCGGGCCGACCGCGGTTCGAATGACGCGGAGGCGTTCAATATCGTCGGCGAGACTAAGCAGGCCGACTTTGATCTTCAGGAACTGGAAGCCGGCGTCCGCGTAGCCTGAGGCTTCCTTTTCGAGCGCACGCAAGACGGCTGGCATGTCGCGGAAATTGTCGGGGTAGTAGCAGCCCGTCGCGTAGGCGGTTACGCTGTCGCGAAAACGCCCTCCGAGCATCTTCCAGACGGGCAGGCCCGCAGCCTGCCCGGCGATGTCCCAGAGAGCGATATCGATGGCGGAGATCGCCTCGATATACGTTCCCTTCTGTCCGAAATCGCGGGAGAACGCGTAATGCTCCTCCCAGATCCTCACGGGCTCGGTCGGATCCCGCCCGACGAGCCGCGGCGCAAAAACGGCGTCGACGGTAGCCGCGACCGGTTCCGGCGGCCCATACTGGCCGCCTTCTCCCCAGCCAACGAGACCTGAATCCGTCTCGATCCGGACGAGGTAACTGTTCCGCTCCGGGAACGCTGCCTGGGACGAATAGAACTTCTGTGCGCCGAGGGGCGCGCGAAGGATGTGCGAACTGACCGATTTGACTTTCATGGAGCGCCTGGGCCGGAACTTGCTTCCTGCGCCTCGAACCGGTCCGCCATCCGCAGATAGGCGTTCTCGAGGTGCGTCCGCATGGCGTGCGAAGCTCGAGCGGCATCGCCCGCGCAGACCGCGTCCATGATTGCGATATGCTCGGGCAACGCCAGTTCACGAGACTCAGGAAACTTGCGAATGGCGGTGTTCTGGGTCCATTGGATAAGATCCATGTGAGAGGACAGAAGCTGCTGCAGACGTGCGTTGCCGCACGCATTGCGGCCGAAATCGTGGACGGCCTCGTCGGTCTCGGCCAGCAACGCGCTATCGCCCTTGCGGACTCGAACACCGGCTTTGAGGTAAGCCGCGCGGACGCGCTTCGCCTCCTCCGCGTCGGCTCGCGAAGTGGCAAGTTCGATCGCCATGCATTCAAGCGCGATCCGCAACTCGAAGATTTCTTGCAGAGCCTTCAGGTTGAGCGGGGCGACATAGACCCCCTTGCGAGGCTCGACCGTCACAAAGCCTTGATTTTGTAAAGTCCGAACCGCATCGCGGAATGGTGTGACGCTGACGTTCCAATTGGCCAGGTAGTCGGATGCGTTGATTTTCTGGCCCGGCCGCAGACGCCCGAGCGTGATTTCCTGTCGTAACGCGGCTTCGACTTGTTCGCTGAGGGAAGCCCGGTTGAACACGACTGTCACCTATTCGTTTCGATGAAGGTGACGGTTCTCATGTCTTGACCAAGCATCTGACTGACAAGCCTCATCCGGCGTATCTATTTTCGGGATAGGCCCGGACGCCGGGTTTGAAGGCAAACAGGCTCACTGCTCTTGGCTCCTTCTCGCGCTGCGCCGCCGTCAGTCCAGGCCAACCAGGCGTCTCCTCCGTTCATCTTGATGTATCAGGCATAAGACATCAGGTCAACTTGTAGAGGATTGAACAGATTGGAGCAGTGTTTTGTCTCCACCGTTATCGATCAAGAGCTGGTTTGATGATCGATGACATCCGCGGTCCAAGATGGCCAGGTCCACTGTGCGTCAGCTTTTGTGCGTTCGGTCGGTCAAGTGTCCGGACACTTTGGCCGCTTCCCACGCAAGTAACGTCCGGCGGACAAGCGGACTATCACAACTAACGGCCGTTTTCCCGACGCCGTTTGAGTCGACCAATCCGCTCCAGCTGGGTTAGGAGCGGTTGAGCCCACAAGGGAGGTTGCATTGGCCCATAGACCAAGGGGCGGCGGCCCTCGTGACGGGGGCGGCGACGGGGTCCATGCGCCAGCGGTCTGACTCCGTTCCATGCAGCTACTTTCCGAGATGCGTCTCGAAGAACGACGCGATCTCGCCGAACGCTTCCTTGCTCTCGGGCATTGTGTCGTCGAACTCGTATTGCGCGTGCGACATACCTTCGTAGACCTGAAGCGTCGCCTCCACCCCGGCTCTCCGCAGCTTGCGATGCACGCGAACCGTGTTGCTCAAAAGGAGGTCGCGCGTGCCGGTGGTCAGGATGGTCGGCGGGAACCCGTGCATGTCGCCGTAGACGGGCGAGATGAGCGGATCCTTGAGGTCGTGTCCGTGCGCGTAAATGACGGTGGCGGCGTCGCAGAATCCATCGCGAGAAACGAGAATGTTGTCGACCTTCTCGTTCGTATAGAAGCTGTCGCCGGTCTTGGTGGCGTCCGACATCGGGGTGCCCGAGCCGAGAGCCCCTGGCAGGGGCAGGCCCTGCTCGCGCGCCCGCAGGACGAGCTCGAGGGTAAGGGCGCCGCCCGCTGAGGTGCCGAATACGCCGATATTTTTGGCGGGCATGTCCTTGAGCAGCGCCTTGTAGACCGCGACCCCGTCATCGACGGCCGCTGGAAAATAGGCGTCCGGCGGCATCCGATAGTCGACCGAAATCACCTTGTAGTGTCCGTCTCCGGCCATGATGATCCCTTCAGGCGTGCCGGATTCCCCCGGGAACAGCACATAGCAGCCGCCGTGAAGGTGAAGCAGGACCTTGTCCTTGTTTTCCGGCGGGATGTCGTCAGGCGTCAGAATGTAAACGGGAACGCCGCCCATGGTCGACGGCTCGGACTTGACATGCAGGCGCTCGAGCATCGCAGGGATGCCTTTGACCGTGTCCGCCGCCTGACCGTTGGCGAAGGCGCGCGCCTCTTCGCCTGTCTTCCACAGCTTGTTCCAGCTCGGATTGAGCGGCGCGCCCTCGAACGCCTGCATGCCAGGGCTGATGTCGGCTGTCGGCGCCGGCAAAGCCTTTGCGGGGACGTCGAGCGGGGCGAGATCGGTCGCCATTGCGAGCGTGGGAATCGATAGCAAGGCTCCGCAAGCGATCGTACTCAAAAGCTTCATGGCGCTTTCCTCCTTGTTGTGGTTCCTTGTTGGAACCAACACTCGTCATTGTCGAAACGCACGCGGCCTTCCACGGCGCGCGAGACGCGTCGCAATCATTGGGCATAGGCGCGGGCGCGCGGAATGCGCGCTCACGCGCTTGTTAAATCGATTGAAGTGACTAGCTTCCCGACGCGACCATTCCCCACGTGAACATAACGGTCAAGCGCTTTTCCTTGAACACTTTGGCGCCGCTTTTTATTCGCGATGGGGAGAACGTTCCGCGCTCGATCTTTCCCATCGTCGATGCGGCTCATCTTCGCTGATGTGAACGCGCTGTCGACGCCGCACACGCCAAGGCTGACGTTTCATCGCCTCACGTCGCGTCGCGGCGTCCGGCGCTGTTCGGCGATGGAGGAGAAGCGGGGTTGCGCCGCGCCGACCGCTATTCGCGCGACGCTGAAGCGCATCGGCCTGCGCCGCGCTTAACGCGGCATTCATGGCCACGCCCGGGCGCAAAGTTGCGTTTGGCTCGAACGTCGCACAATGCACCAGCGTCGGCGATGATTGGCCATCGCCGGCATACGATTTGAACAGCGTCGATCAGGCCGCGGCCCGATTGACCTCGTTCTCCGCAAGCGAGGTCAGCTTCTCGTCCGCGGCTTTCTCTTCGGCGAGATTTTGCTGCAAGACTTGCGCGCAATCCTGACGGCCCAGCGTTTTCGCCCAGGCGATCAATGTCCCGTAGCGGGTCATTTCGTAATGCTCGACCGCTTGCGCCGACGCGATGAGAGCGGCGTCCAAGACGTTCTTGTCCTCGATTTCGCCGCCGACTTCATCAGCCTCTTCGAGAATGCCGTCGATGGCGGGACAATCGACTTGCTTGGGCTGCGCACCGTGCATCTGGAACACCTGCTCGACGCGCTTGACGTGGTTCTTGGTCTGCCCGAGATGGGCTTCAAACGCGGACTTCAGCGCCGGCGAACTCGCCTTGGCGATCATGTCGGGCAATGCGCCAACGATCCGCTTCTCGGCATAGTAGATGTCCTGCAACTGGTGGACGAACAGGTCGTCCATCGATGCGATGTCTTTGGAAAAAAGACCCATGATCAAACCTCCTTTTGGTCTCGATGGTCGAGGATAGCGGCTGCGATCCTGGCGCAGCGATCACCACGCGCTGGTCCCGCGCGTGGCGCCGAATTTGACTGTTCTTGAGCAGTTTTGGCGTCGATATCGCGATTAATGCGACTGTCTTATCATTTGTGCCTGCTTATCATGCGCACTTGACGGGTCAGAACTGCTGCCATTGTTGGCCCTGCCAATACCCGCGACCGGGGTGCTCTCTCCAGGCGTATTTCGCGCCATTGTCCGCCTGCCAGTTGTACGGATGAACCACAACGTTCGCATTTGCCGGATAGTCATATCGATCCACGGAATGCCAGCAGGTCGTGCCAGCCTGATCGCAGACGATGGCTGACGAAGGGCCATATCCTTCAGCCGTGACCGGAGCGCTGCCTCTCGGCGCGCCGGGGGCTGTTGCCTGAGCGGCGGCAGGCGTTGCGGCTGCAAGCGCAGAGAGCGCGGTCGCGGATAGCGCGGCAATCAAAAAACATTTCATCGGAAGCTCCTATGGTTGGATCCCCAATCCGTTGGATCATGCCGCCCAACGCTGCGTTTCTGGCCTTTGTTCCGGCGCCCGGGTCGATTGTTTGAGGGCTCTAACGACCGTGAGCCATCGCCCCTTTGCTGCGATCCGAAGTTGCCGTTGTGAACCGCCAGTACGGCGCCGAGCGACATGAAACAATGAGACCCTGCGTCGCGGACTGCGAGATCGGCGAAAGCAGGACCAGCCTCCAATGGAAGCGCTCGGCCTCATAATTTTTTGCATAATTATGGCGCTTATAGTGATACCTGTTGATATGGATTAGGCTGGGGCGGGCTTGAGGAGCTTGATTCGATGAATGCCGATGAGTTTTCTGTCTGGATTTCGGGCGTTGGGCGGCTGAGCGGCGAGCAACGCCGGGAAGT
>DATCEJ010000413.1:0-5665 GCA_036510135.1 Roseiarcus sp.
CGCCTGGTTGTTGATCGACTTCGACGAGCCTGACTATTCGCTCCTGACCCACTTCGACTATGTCGGCCTTGGCACGATGGCCGGATTTCTTGGGGCAATGGAATATGCGCTCGAGGAAGGGCCGTCGAAGGACTGGTTCGAAAGCCAGCCGGTTACGATCGCGATCGTCATCTCGGCGGTCAGTTGCGTGGCCTTCTTCTGGCGCATGGCGACGGCGCGCCAGCCGATCGTCGATCTCAGCGCCTTTCGCGACCGCAATTTCTGGACCGGCTCGATGTTCGCTTTCGTGCTCGGCATCGGGCTCTACGGCCTCACCTACATCTACCCGGTCTATCTGGCGGTGGTTCGCGGCTATTCGTCGCTGATGATCGGCAAGACGATGTTCGTGACAGGCTTATGCATGTTTTTCGTGGCGCCGATCGCCGGGCGGCTGATGACGCGGGTCGACCCGCGTTTGATGATTGCGGCCGGCTTCGTCATGTTCGCGGTCGGGACGTTTCAGGCCTCTTACGTCACCGTCGACTGGGACTTCTGGGAGCTTTTGTGGCCGCAGGTGTTCCGCGGCGTCGGGCTGATGCTGTCGATGGTGCCGATCAACAATCTGGCGCTTGGCACCATGCCGCCGCAGAAAATCAAGAACGCGTCCGGCCTTTTCAACTTGATGCGCAACCTCGGCGGCGCGGTCGGGCTTGCGCTCATCAACACGCTCCTCGACAAGCGCATGGATCTGCATCTCGAACGCTTACGCGAATCCGTCACCTGGGGACGTCAGGTTGCGACGGATACGCTGGCCAGCATGACCGCGGCTTTGGCGGCGCGCGGCTCGGACGCCGAGCTCGCGGCGACGCGACAGCTCGCCCTGATCGTGCGCCGGCAGGCCGAGGTGATGGCGATCTCGGATGTGTTTCTCGCCCTCACCGTCGTGTTCCTGGCCTGTGTCAGCTTGGCCGCGCTGATGCGCCGTCCGGCGCCGGCGGGAGCGGGGGGAGGCGGCGGCCACTGAACGGAAGAACCGTCCGGATCTCATATCTTTCCGCCCGCCCGGACGGCTGGGAGACATTGAATGGCGCCTGCTGATAAATGCTTTTTGACGCTGACCGCTCCGAATGGGAGCGCTGCGGCGCTTTGAGAAATCAGGCCGCCATTGACGGCGATCGCTTCCGCCTTGCGGGAGGACGTCCTGTCGGTCGCCCTCCAAGGCGTTGGCAGTCGCGTCTAAATCTCGCGCCGGTCACCGAATGCCGGCGTCGATCAGCTTGGTCAGCGCGTCGATCGTCTTGGGCGTGACGACGCCGGCGCCGGTGTTGAGCGACAGTCCCGGCATCTTGTATTTGGCGCTCATCACGCATTGCGTGACAGGGAAGAAGCCCTGCATGTAGAGCAGCTGGTCGAGCGTCGCGCTGATATAGCCGGACTTCAGGCCGTCGATCGTCGCCGGGGCGAGGTCGATGCCGCCGAGGATGATGTCGCCCGGCTTCTTGCCGGCCTTCTTCAGTGCCTCAGGCATGACGCTGGTGACGCCGCCGTGCTGAAGGCCGATGGCCTTCAGATTCGGGTGGGACTGAATGTAGGCGACGAACTGAGGAACGCCGAGGGACGCGTCACTGTTGACGTCCGGGGGTATCTCCAGCCGGTCCACCTTGAGGCCAGCCTTCTCCAGCGTATCAGCGAGGCCCTTCTCGGATACGCCGCGCTCGGCCTGGCTAAAGATGCCCCAGACCACCGCCTGGTCGCCGGCCTTCAGGCCCTGCGCGAGCATGGCGTTGGCGGTCAGCGCGCCGCCAGCGTAGAGGTCGACCCCGGCGTAGCCGAAGCCCTTGGGGCCGAACTCCTTCTGCAAGTCGGTCAGAGGCGCATTGCCGGAGGTGACGACGATGCCCTCGTCGACCGCCTGCTTGACAAGGTCATGGAAAGCGGTCGAGCCAGGATGGCCCATGATCGCGATGCAGTTCGGCTTGGCGGCCAGCGCTTCCTTGAACTGGGCGATCATGGTCTCGGGAGCCCACTTCGAGAATTGCGGCTTCAAATCGACGCCGAGCGCCTCGGAGGCTTGCTTGGCGCCGGTCTGCCGGGCGAGCGTCGCGCCGTCGCCGGGCTCGCCGCCCATCTGCATGTACATCACCAGGCCCTTGCCGATCGGATCGGCGGAGGCCGGCGCTTGAGCGGCCGCGAGCCCGACAGCGGCGACGCCGGTGAGAAGAAAATGAGCCAAACGCATGTTCGTTTCTCCCTTGCATATTCGGGCCGCCGCTATCGGCGAGCCCCTCCCTCCTCGGAAGTCCGTATACCGCCCAATCTTCCGAACGACTTGAGATTGGCGAAGAGCGCGCGCCGGCGCTGCGGTTCGTCAGCGTACATGTAGAAGATGATCGCAATCAGGAAGATGAGCCCTTGCACGGTTCTCACCCACGCGCCGGTGAGACCGGCGGCGACCAGGCCTGCCTCGATCATGCCGATGATGAAGCAGCCGAATACCGTCCCGAGTATGGTCGCTCGGCCACCAAAGATTGACGTCCCGCCGATCAGTACGGACGCGATGGCGGTCAGCAGATAGCCCTGGCCCTGGTTGCCGAAGAAGTTCTTGTTCTCCAGCGTCAGGATGATCGCTGCGCAAGCGGCGAGAAAACCCATGAGCGTGAAGATCTTGATCTTCTCGCGATCGACATCGATGCCGACGACCCGCGACACGTCATTCGAGTCTCCGATGAACAAAGTGTGCTCGCCGAAACGGTGGCGGTTGAGAATGAGCCAGAGAACACCAACGATGACCGCCGTCCAAAGCCCCTGGATCGACAGCTGCTGAAGCCACGCGATATCGGTTGCGCTGGTGGCGAACGGACGCCCGACGATCCACTGCCACACCGAGCTCTGTTCGGCGCCGCGCAACGCGTAGGACTTGCCGCCCGAGAGCACCGTCGCCATCCCCCCCCAGAAGAACTGGGTGCCGAGCGTGGTCATGAACGACGGAATGCCGACCTTGGCGATGATGACTCCGTTGAGGAACCCGACCAGGATCCCGGAGGCAAGCCCAGCGATGACCGCGATCCAGCCGAGGTCGTAATCCTTGAATAGAATCGCGAAAACGAAGCCGGAAAAGGCGATGATCGAGGGGAAGGAGAGGTCGATTTCGCCCGCGCCGATGACGAAGGTGAGCCCGGTCGCGAGGAGGATGAGCGGCGGCAGGGTGGAAAGGAAGGTCGTGTAGATATAAGGCGCGAGGAAGACCTCCGGCGCCCGATACATGAAGAGGATGAGCAGGAGGGCGAACACGATGATGATCGGCAGGGCTTCGAAGCGCTGCAGGATCGACGCGCCTGACCGCTGAGCCATCCCCTTCGTCCCCTTACGCCTGGTGCTGCAACGCGATGAGATATTCGGTGAGTTCAGGCACCGTCATATCCTTCGGCGATATCTCGGAGACCACCCGCCCGCGGTCGAGCACGACCAGGCGATCCGCCACTTCATGCACATGCGCGAGATTGTGCTCGATATAGATGCAGGCGCGCCCGGACTGTTTGATCCGGCGCACGAATTCGACCACCTTACGCACTTCGGCGACGCCAAGCGCCGCGGTCGGCTCGTCGAGGACGATGAGGTCGGCGTTGTAGTGCATGGCCCGGCCGATCGCGATGCCCTGTCGCTCGCCGCCCGAAAGATTGGCGACGGTGGAATCGACGGTGATGCCGACGCCCCGGAAGCCGATGACGTCGATCAGGATCTTCTGCGCGATTTCCTTCTGGCGCTTGATGTCGATGAAGCCGAAGCGGTTCGTAATCTGCCGGCCGACAAAGAAGTTGCGCCACAGAGGCTGCTTCTCCGCCAGCGACTTGTCCTGATAGACCGTCTCGATCGAAAGCTCATGGGCCATGCGAACCGAATAGTCGGCGAGACTCAACTCCCTGTCGCGGACGAAAATGCGGCCCGACGAGGGCGGCAACACTCCGGTCATGATCTTGATCAGCGTCGACTTGCCAGCACCGTTGTCGCCGATCAGGCCGACGATCTCGTTCTTGCCGATCGCCAGGTCGATATCTTGCAGCGCCTGAACCGGGCCAAAGAACTTCTGCACGCCCTCGAGGCGAACGATATTCTGGAAGCCGCTCTCGACGACTTGGACGCTGGCCGCTTGGTTCACCTTCCTCCTACCCGGTTCCCAAGACGTCTCCGGCACCGTTGAAAATCGTCTAGCACGGCCAACGACAGCGCAGCAATCTCGCTCCCCCCGGCTCGCGCTTTCCGGCTCGTGCAAAAAACTTTGCGGTCGCCCACCGCGCCGCCGTGACGAGCGATGATGACCTGGCTCACCAGCGAGGAGAATGCCTTCACCACGACCCGCCAGCTCGCGCCGATGCGCCGTCCGGCGGCGGCGGGAGGGGGGAGGCGGACATCAGCGCCGCAGCCGCAATGGGCGTCCCGCGCCGGGCTTCTTACCAAACGGTAATCTTACCTCTCCCGATTCCCGCAGGAATCGCCCTTGCGGAGGGGGGCCGCGCGGCCATATTATGCGGGTCGGGCGTTCATTCAGTAAATCGAGTGGGCGCCGCACCCTTGATCCAAGAGGTTTCTCTCATGTCCGACTATGACCGCTACGCCAATACGCGTTACGGCGCGGGGCTCGCACGGTCCGGCGTCGCCGTCGATCAGGGCCTCCGGGCCTATATGATCGGCGTCTACAACTACATGACCCTCGGGCTCGGCGTCACAGGGCTGGTGGCCTATGGCGCCTTCACGCTTGGCACGGTCGATGCCGGCAACGGGCGTCTGGCGCTGACCGACTTCGGCCATACGATCTACGCCTCGCCGCTCCGCTGGCTGATCGTGCTGTCGCCGCTCGCGTTGGTGTTCTGGCTATCCGCGCGCCTCAATTCGATGTCGGTGGCAACGGCTCGCAACGCCTTCATCGCCTTCGCGGCGCTGATCGGCTTGTCGATGTCGGCGCTGCTGGTGGTCTACACCGGCGCTTCGATCGGGCGCGCGTTCTTCGCCGCCGCGGCCGCGTTCGCGAGCCTGAGCTTGTACGGCTACACGACTCAGCGCAGCCTCTCTGCGATGGGGTCGTTCATGATGATGGGGGTTATCGGCCTCATCGCCGCGAGCTTGCTGAACATGTTCATGCACAGCACCGGGTTGCAGTTCGGCATCTCGCTGCTTGCGGTGGTGATCTTCGCCGGCCTGACCGCCTGGGATACGCAGTCGATCAAGCAGATGTACGCCGGCGGCGACAGCTACGAGATGGTCCACAAGAAGTCGATCCACGGCGCGCTTCGCCTCTACCTCGACTTCATCAACATGTTCCAGGCCATCCTGATGCTCACGGGGTCGCAGCGCAGCAACTGACACGGAATCGTCAATCTAACGATCTAGCTCTCCCCCGGCTCGCCTCGTCGCAAGCCGGGGGATTTTTTTGTTTGGACCGCATCTCTGATCGGCGGGGGAGGACAATGGGTGGGCTTCGCGTTGGCGCCGTGGCGTCAATTCTCTGGTTCGTACTGGCTGGGGCCGCCGGAGCGGCGCAGCTCAAGATTACCGATGTCAGAGCCTATGCGTTTCTGGAACACGCAGGCAAACTCTCCGACGATCTCATGACGAGCGGCGAGAGCCTTGTCGACGCTCCCAAAGGGGGCGCGCTTGGCGGCGACACGGCCACCGGCTTGCTCATCGACTT